>DASVTJ010000373.1:0-4179 GCA_036387635.1 Duganella sp. | reverse complement strand
GGGTACAGCAGTTTCGGATCGTAGTTCGACGTCATGATGAACGACACGCCGTTGTCGAACAAGGCCTTCAACAGGTTGTACATGATCATCGCGTCGGCCACGTCCGAGATGTGGAACTCGTCGAAGCAGATCAGGCGGTATTTCTTGGCGATGCGCTTGGCCACCTCGTCGAGCGGATTGGCGACGCCGGTCAATTCATCGAGCTGGCGATGCACGCCGCGCATGAATTCGTGGAAGTGCAAACGCGTCTTGCGCGTCAACGGCACCACCGAGTAAAAGCTGTCCATCAGGAACGACTTGCCGCGCCCCACCCCGCCCCACATGTAGACGCCCTTGGGCACGTCGGGACGGTTGATCAGGCGCTTGAACGTGGTCGAGCGCTTGCCCTTGTACTCGACCCATTCGTCATAACACTGCTGCAGACGATCGACGGCGGCGCGTTGGGCGCTGTCGGCCTTGAAATTACGCTGTTGCAGCGCTTGCTGATAAAACTCTTCGACGTTCATGTGGATCAATTCTGTGTGGCGGGTGCGCAAATAAAAACGGCGGGCCAGCGGCCCGCCCTACGTGGTGTAGGACGGGTCGCAGGACCCGCCGCGTGTGCTGCTTAGAAGTTGAGGGTGCGCTTGTCGATAGCCAGCGCCGCCTCTTTCGTCGCTTCCGACAGCGACGGGTGCGCGTGGCAGATGCGGGCGATGTCTTCGGCCGAAGCCTTGAACTCCATCGCCACAACCGCTTCGGAGATCAGCTCCGAGGCCATCGGTCCGATGATGTGCACGCCGAGGATTTCGTCGGTGGTCGCATCGGCCAGGAACTTGACCATGCCCGACGTGTCGCCCAGCGCGCGGGCGCGGCCGTTCGCCAGGAACGGGAAGGTGCCGGCCTTGTAAGCGACGCCGGCGGCCTTCAGCTGCTGCTCGTTCTGGCCGACCCACGCGATTTCCGGCGAGGTGTAGATCACCCAAGGAATGGTGTTGAAGTTGGTGTGGCCATGCTGGCCGGCCATGCGCTCGGCGACGGCAACGCCTTCTTCTTCCGCCTTATGCGCCAGCATCGGGCCGCGCACCACGTCGCCAACCGCCCATACGCCCGGCAGGTTGGTTTTGCAATCGTCGTCGACGGTCACGAAGCCACGCTCGTCGAGCGCCAGGCCGACTTTGTCGGCGGCCAGGCCGTTGGTGTTCGGGGTGCGGCCGATCGAGATGATCAGCTTGTCGAAGATGGCGGTGACGGCTTCGCCCTTGGCGTTTTCGTACGCCACGGTGACGTTGTTGTCGCCCTTGGTGATGGCGCCGATCTTGCAACCGAGGTTGATCGCCAGGCCCTGCTTGGTGAACAGCTTGTAAGCTTCCTTGGCGATTTGCTCGTCGACGCCGCCCAGGAACACCGGCAAGCCTTCGAGCACGGTCACGTCCGAGCCCAGACGACGCCATACCGAACCCATTTCCAGGCCGATCACGCCGGCGCCGATGACGCCCAGCTTGGCTGGCACGCCCTGGATCGTCAATGCGCCGGTGTTCGACAGGATCAGTTGCTCGTCGAACGGTGCGCCTGGCAATTCACGCGCGTTGGAACCGGTGGCGATGATGACTTGCTTGGCGTTGATGGTCTCGTCGGCTGGCGCCGAGATCGTCAGCGGGTAGCCTTCGGCCGTGGCGGCGCCGGCGAACGAGGCGCGGCCGTGGAAGAAGGTGACCTTGTTTTTCTTGAACAGGTACAGGATGCCGTCGTTGTTTTGCTTGACGACGCCGTCTTTACGCTTGAGCATTTGCGGCAGGTTCAGCGCCAGGCCGGCGACATCGATGCCGTGTTCCTGGAAGGCGTGGCCGGCGTGCTCGAAGTGCTCGGACGATTGCAGCAGCGCCTTCGACGGGATGCAACCGACGTTGGTGCAGGTGCCGCCGGGGGCGGGACCGCCCTTTTCATTCGACCATGCGTCGACGCATGCGACCGAGAAACCCAGTTGTGCGGCGCGGATGGCGGCGATGTAACCGCCAGGACCGGCGCCGATGACTACTACGTCAAATTGTTTACTCATTTTTTAATTTTCCAATCAGTTCTTCGTCCGGGACGAAAATCCATAACAGAATGTAGATCGCCAGGCCAAAGCCAAAGGTCATCACGAACATCACGAACAGCAGGCGCCAGATCCAGGCGTCGATGCCGGACACGCGGCCGAGGCCGCCGCAGACGCCGCCGATCCAGCGGTCGCGGCGCGAGCGGCGCAGGCGGGAAATATCGTCGCCGATATCGTCGCCAGGCTTGTAGGCCTCGCTGTTCAGCCCGCTGTTCAGCCCGCTGTTCAGCACGCGCGCCTTGGCGGCGGCGAATTCGGCGTCCGACAAGGCGCCGGCCTGGTGCAGTTCGTGCAAACGCTTGATTTCTTCAGCAACGCTCATTGAGTTCCCCTGAGTGCCCTCCGAGTGCCCCGGGTCCGAACGAACCCGGGGTGAACTGGCGAATCAGAAGCGGCGAATTACAGGTCCAGCAGCAGACGTGCAGGATCTTCCAGCGCTTCTTTCATGGCGACCAGGCCCAGCACGGCTTCGCGCCCGTCGATGATGCGGTGGTCGTACGACATTGCCAGGTAGTTCATCGGACGGATCACGATCTGACCGTTTTCAACAACAGCGCGGTCCTTGGTCGCGTGCACGCCCAGGATGGCCGACTGTGGCGGGTTGATGATCGGGGTCGACAGCATCGAGCCGAAGGTGCCGCCGTTCGAGATCGAGAACGTGCCGCCGGTCAGGTCGTCCAAGGTCAGCTTGCCTTCCTTGGCCTTGGCGCCGAATTCACCGATTTTCTTTTCGATTTCGGCGATCGACATCTGGTCGGCGTTGCGCAGGATCGGCACCACCAGGCCGCGTGGCGAACCGACAGCGATACCGATGTCGAAGTAGCCGTGGTAGATGATGTCGTTGCCGTCGACCGAGGCGTTGATGATCGGGTACTTCTTCAGCGCGGCAACGGCGGCCTTGACGAAGAACGACATGAAGCCCAGCTTGACGCCGTGCTCTTTTTCGAACTTGTCCTTGTACTTGTTGCGCAGTTCCATCACTGGCGCCATGTTCACTTCGTTGAACGTGGTCAGGATGGCGTTGGTCGATTGCGATTGCAGCAGGCGCTCGGCGATACGGGCGCGCAGACGGCTCATCGGCACGCGCTCTTCCGGACGCTCGCCCAGGCTGGCGATGGTCGGCGAAGCGATTTGCTGCAGCGCTGGCTTCGGCGCGGCGGCGGCCAGCGGCGCGACGGCCGGGGCGGCTGCGGGAGCGGAGGCGCCCAGGGCGTCGCCCTTGGTGACGCGGCCATCTTTGCCCGAACCGGCGACATCGCCGGCGCTCAGGCCTTTTTCGGACAGGATCTTGGCGGCGGCCGGCATGGCGACGTCGCCTTTGCTGCCACCGGTGGCGGCGGCAGGGGCTGCTGCAGGTGCAGGTGCGGCGGCGGCTGGAGCTGGAGCGGCGGCGGCGACTGGCGCGGCGGCGGCGGCAACGCCGTCGGTGTCGATGACGGCGATCAGTTCATCGGCGACCACGGTGCTGCCGTCGCCCTTGATGATCTTGATCAGCACGCCAGCGACGGGCGCCGGCAGTTCCAAAACGACTTTGTCGGTTTCGATATCGATCAGGTTTTCGTCGCGCGCAACAGCGTCGCCGACTTTTTTATGCCACGTCAGCATGGTTGCTTCAGCGACCGATTCCGACAATTGAGGAACTTTGACTTCGATTTGTGCCATGTAAAACTCCGTTATTTGTTGTTGCGGCGCCGCCCGGCGTTGTCTTCACAACGCCAGGTGGCGCTCCGTCAGTGATGTGTGATTCTTCGCGGAAGCGCCATGCCCGGGACCAAGGATCCAGGGCACGGCGCCGGTGACATTATTTCGTCAGGATGAAGCCTTTCAGCTTCGAGAACGCCGTTTCCAGCAGGTCTTTTTGCTGGGCGTAGTGCTTGTCGTAGTAACCGACGGCCGGCGATGCCGACGCTGGACGACCGGCATAGGCCAGGCGCTGGCCGCCGTCCATGCTCTCGAAGATGTTGTGCTGAATCTGGAACCATGGGCCCTGATTCTGCGGCTCGTCCTGCGCCCACACCACTTCGGTCAGGTTCGGGAACTTTTTCAGTTCGGCGGCGAACGACTTGTGCGGGAACGGATACAGCTGTTCGACACGGATGATG
>DASVTJ010000372.1:0-2308 GCA_036387635.1 Duganella sp. | reverse complement strand
CAAAAAACCCGCCGAGGCGGGTTTTTCTAATACTGGCGGAGAGGGTGGGATTCGAACCCACGGTACGATTTAACGTACGCTTGATTTCGAGTCAAGTACATTCGACCACTCTGCCACCTCTCCTTTTCCCGCGTCACTGCTGCGAGAAGGCAAGATTATAGCAGCCCGCCGCAAAAAGGGAAGGAAAATTTTATGCCTTCAAATGCGTCAGGCCGCCCATGTACGAACGCAGCACTTCCGGGATCTCGACGCTACCGTCGGCTTGCTGGTAATTCTCCAGCACCGCGACCAAGGTGCGGCCGACCGCCAGGCCCGAACCGTTGAGCGTATGCACCAGCTCCGGCTTGCCCTGGGCGTTGCGGAAACGCGCCTGCATGCGGCGCGCCTGGAAGGCTTCGCAGTTCGACAGCGACGAAATCTCGCGATACGTGTTCTGCGCCGGCAGCCACACTTCCAGATCGAAGGTCTTGCTGGCGCCAAAGCCCATGTCGCCGGTGCACAGCGACATCACACGGTACGGCAGGCCCAGGCGCTGCAAAATCGCTTCGGCGTGGCCGACCATCTCGTCGAGCGCGGCGTACGACGCGTCCGGATGCACCACCTGCACCATTTCCACTTTGTCGAACTGGTGCTGGCGGATCATGCCGCGAGTGTCGCGGCCGTAGCTGCCCGCTTCCGACCGGAAGCACGGCGTGTGCGCCGTCAACTTCACAGGCAAGGCGTCGGCGGCGAGGATCTCGTCGCGCACCATGTTGGTCAACGTCACTTCCGACGTCGGAATCAGATAGAAGGTTTCGCCCTCGCCTTCGACGCCGCCTTTTTTCACCGAGAACAGATCGGCTTCGAACTTCGGCAGCTGGCCGGTGCCGCGCAGCGAGTCGGCATTGACCATGTACGGCGTGTAGCATTCGGTGTAGCCATGCTCGTCGGTTTGCGTGTTGAGCATGAACTGCGCCAGCGCGCGGTGCAGACGGGCGATGCCGCCCTTCATCACCGAAAAGCGCGTACCGGTCAGTTTGGTGGCGACCTCGAAGTCCAGGCCGAGCGGCGCGCCGACATCGACGTGATCCTTGACTTCAAAGTCGAACTCGCGCGGCGTGCCGACCTTGCGCACTTCGACGTTACCGGCTTCGTCCGCGCCCTGCGGCACCGATTCGTGCGGCAGGTTCGGGATCGACTGCATGAAATCGGCCAGCTTGGCCTGCACCGCCGACAGCGCCGCTTCGTTGGCTTTGAGCTCGTCGCCCAGACCGGCCACTTCGGCCATCACCGCCGTCGTGTCTTCGCCCTTGCCCTTCATCATGCCGATCAGCTTGGACTGCGAGTTGCGCTTGCCCTGCAGCTCTTCGGTGCGCGTCTGGATCGCCTTGCGCTCAGCTTCGAGGGCGTTGAACGCTTCCACGTCGAGCTGGTACTTGCGGGTCGCCAGGCGCGCGGCGACGTTGGCTATATCTTTACGGAGAAGTTGGATATCAATCATGGGGACAAGTGCCGTTGTATCGAAAACGCAATTGTACCAAGAGGACGCCACTTCCCAGCGAGTTTTGCGCGGCCCGCCGGCTGGTGTCGCTCGCGGACCTGTGCGCGTCGCGCCTCAGGCGGCGTCGCGCAGCGCCGGTTGCTGGTCGGCCAGCGCGTGCACCAGCGCGCCGAGTTTGACGATGGCGGCTTCCACCCGCGGACTCCAGACGTTGCCGCAATTGAGGCGGACATAATTGCCATGTTTGCCCGACGCGGAGAACAGCTGGCCCGGCATGCACGCGACACCGGCCTCGTGGGCGCGCTGGTGCAACACCAGCGCATCGACATTCTCGGGCATGCCGACCCAGACCACGAAGCCGCCCTGCGGCTCGGACACCGTGCACTGCTGCGGGAACGCGGCGCAGATGGCGTCCGACATGCGCGCGATGCGCTGCGACAGCGCCCGGCGCATCTTGCGCAGCTGGTTGTCGTAGGCGCTGCCGACCAGGAACTCGGCCAGCACCGCCTGGAAGAAGTGGCTGGTGGCGCCGCTCGAGACCAGCTTCAGCACCGCCACGTCCTGCGCATAGCGCCCGGCCAGCACATACCCTACCCGCGCGCCGGGGCTGACCGCTTTCGAAAACGACGAGCACAGCATCACATGGCCGCTGGTGTCGTAAGCCTTGACCGGCCACGGACGCTCGGGCGTGAAGCACAGGTCGCCATAGATATCGTCCTCGATCATCGGCACGTTATGCTGCGACAGCAACCCCGCCAGGCGCTTCTTGTTCGCCTCCGGCATGAGGCAGCCAAGCGGATTGTTGGCGTTCGGCAGGAACATCACGGC
>DASVTJ010000371.1:0-4949 GCA_036387635.1 Duganella sp. | reverse complement strand
AAGCGCTTGAAGCTGCCGCGCTGCTCGGGCAGCGTGACGGCGAACACCGCCTCGCGCGCCTCGCCCAGTTCGGCGCGCTCGGCAACGAAGCGCAGGCGGTCGAAGTTCATGTTGGCGCCGCAGGCGATGGTGATCAAGGTTTCGTTCCTGATCGGCTCCTTGGTCATCGCCGCGCGCTCGATGTAGGCCTTGGCGCCGGCGATGGACAGCGCGCCGGCCGGCTCCAGGATGCTGCGCGTGTCGGTGAACACGTCCTTGATGGCGGCGCTGATGGCGTCGGTGTCGACGATGATGATGTCGTCGACCAGCTCGCGCGCAATGCGAAAGGTTTCCTCGCCGACCAGGCGCACGGCGGTGCCGTCGGAGAACAAGCCGACATCGGCCAGCGTCACGCGCTCGCCGGCCTTGATGCTGCGCGCCATGGCGTCCGAATCGATGGTCTGCACGCCGATGATCTTGATGTCCGGGCGAATCGCCTTGACGTACGAGGCCACGCCGGAGATCAGGCCGCCGCCGCCGATGGCGACGAAGATGGCGTGGATCGGGCCGGAGTGCTGGCGCAGGATCTCCATGCCGATGGTGCCCTGGCCGGCGATCACGTCGGGGTCGTCGAACGGATGGACGAAGGTCAGCTTCTGTTCCTGTTCCAGGGTCAGCGCGTGGTTGTAGGCGTCGGTGTACGACTCGCCGTGCAGCACCACCTCGACGTCGGCGCCGCCGCGCGCCTTGACGGCGTCGATCTTCACCTGCGGCGTGGTGGTCGGCATGACGATCAGCGCCCGGCAGCCCAGCTTGGCCGCCGACAGCGCCACGCCCTGCGCGTGGTTGCCGGCCGAGGCGCAAATGACGCCACGCTTGCGCTGCGCGTCGCTCAGGTTGGCCATCTTGTTGTAGGCGCCACGAATCTTGAAGCTGAACACGCTCTGCATGTCCTCGCGCTTGAAATAAATTCGGTTCTCGTAGCGCTGCGACAAGGTCGGCGCGAGTTCCAGCGGGGTTTCATCAGCGACGTCGTAGACGCGCGCGGTCAGGATTTTCTTCAGATAGTCGATAGTCATAGTCTGCAAACAGAGGGTCCAGAGGGCCGGGGTCGGTGCGAGGCGCCAACCCCGCAGTTGTCGATGCTAACTATCCGGCGGGTGACCGGGTCGGGCAGGGGCGCGGGTCGTGGCCGGTGGGCCAGGACCGAACTGTTCAATCGTGCGGTGTGCGGATCATTATAATGGACACCTTTCGTCCCGTTAAAGAAACCGATGATCGAATCTGCAATTGCCTGGCTGCTCAATGTGCTGGCGGCGCCGGAAGTGGGGTTGACATCGGTCTTCGTCATTAGTTTTATCTCCGCCACCCTGGTGCCGCTGGGCTCGGAGCCGGCCGTGTTCGCCGTGATCAAGGCCAATCCCGAGCTGTTCTGGAGCGCAATCGCCGTCGCCACCGTCGGCAACACGCTCGGCGGCGCCGTCGATTACTGGATCGGCTACCAGGCCAAGAACTCCTTCTCCAAGGAGCGCAAAAGCCGCTGGTTCCACTGGCTGGAGCGCTACGGCGCCAAGACCATGCTGCTGGCCTGGCTGCCTGGCATCGGCGATCCGCTGTGCACCCTGGGTGGCTGGCTCAAGCTGCCTTTCTGGCCCAGCCTGGCCTATATGGCGGTCGGCAAACTGCTGCGCTATCTGACCATGACCACCTTGCTGTTGTATGTGCCGGACGGCGTGTGGCACCGGATCGGGCAGATGCTGGGCTAATCTGGTGCGGTGGATCGTATTGCCCGCCCTGCGGAATTCGGAATATCCTTCAGTTTTAAGTCGAATAGTCGAATTTTACGATAGGCAATCGAGCTCATCTGCAAATTTATAGCGTAGCGGACCGAACCCGAGAGCCCCCGTGCAATCTAAGGCTGTTCCGACGTGGTGCGTCGCAATACGATAGAATGACCCTCCCGGGTTCAGTTTACAAGTCCAATCGCTAATGAATGCCCCTGCACAAATCCAAGCTTTGCTGGCGGAAACGCCCCACGGACCGGAGACCCAGCGTCTTCGCGAAATTCCTTATAACTACACGTCGTTTTCCGATCGCGAGATCGTCATCCGTCTGCTGGGCGAGGAATCGTGGAGCTTGCTCGACGCGCTGCGCGGCGCCCGCCAGACCGGCCGCTCGGCCCGCATGCTGTACGAGGTGCTCGGCGACATCTGGGCCGTGCGCCGCAATCCGTACCTGCAGGACGACATGCTCGACAACCCGAAGCGGCGCCAGGAGCTGATCAACGCGTTGCACCACCGCTTGGCCGAGGTCGACAAGCGCCGCCTAAGCATGGAGGAGGACGGCAGCGAATCGATCGACGTCGCCAAGCAGCGCAGCGCCAACGTGGTCAAGCTGTTGCGCGCGGCCGGCAAGGCCGTGGCCGACTTCGGCGAGGAATTCAAGCAGGTCTACGACCTGCGCAAGCGCACCTTCAAGGTGCTGGGCCGCTATACCGCCAAGCACAACATCTGCTTCGACGGCATGAAGCGCATCTCGCATGTGACCGACGCCACCGACTGGCGCGTCGAGTATCCGTTCGTGGTGCTCACGCCCGACAACGAAGAGGAAATGGCCGGCCTGGTCAAAGGCTGCATCGAGCTGGGGCTGACCATCATCCCGCGCGGCGGCGGCACCGGCTACACCGGCGGCGCCATTCCGCTGACGCCGATGTCGGCCGTCATCAACACCGAGAAGCTGATCAACATGGGTCCGGTGGAGATGAAGGTGCTGCCCGGCCTGGACAAGGAATACGCCACCATCTACACCGGCGCCGGCGTGATCACCAACAAGGTGTCCGAGGCCGCCGAAAAAGCCGGCTTCGTGTTCGCGGTCGATCCGACATCGGCGCACGCCTCCTGCATCGGCGGCAACATCGCCATGAACGCCGGCGGCAAGAAGGCCGTGTTGTGGGGCACCGCGCTCGACAACCTGGCCTCGTGGCGCATGGTCGACCCGAACGGCGACTGGCTCGAAGTGACGCGCCTGGACCACAATCTGTCGAAGATCCATGATGCGCCGCTGGCCCGCTTCAAGCTGGAGTGGACCCATCCGAGCGCGCGCGGCGAATCGAAGGGCGCGCCGTTCAAGACCGAGATCCTGGAAGTCGCCGGCCGCACCTTCCGCAAGGAGGGCCTGGGCAAGGACGTCACCGACAAGTTCCTGTCCGGCCTGCCGGGCATCCAGAAAGAGGGCACCGACGGCCTGATCACGTCGGGCCGCTGGATCCTGCACAAGATGCCGAAGTTCGCCCGCACCGTCTGCCTGGAGTTCTTCGGCCAGGCGCGCGACGCCATTCCATCGATCGTCGAGATCAAGGATTACCTCGACGGCCTGCCGGCCAAGGGCGAGCAGTTCGCCACGTTGCGCCTGGCCGGCCTGGAGCATCTGGACGAGCGCTACCTGCGCGCGGTCGGCTACGCCACCAAATCGAAGCGCGGCGTGCTGCCGAAAATGGCGCTGTTCGGCGACATCGTCGGCGACGATGAAAACGCCGTCGCCCAGGCGGCGTCGGAAGTGGTGCGCATCGCCAACACGCGCGTCGGCGAAGGCTTTGTCGCCGTCAGCGCCGAGGCGCGCAAGAAGTTCTGGCTCGACCGCGCCCGCACCGCCGCCATCGCCCGCCACACCAACGCCTTCAAGATCAACGAGGACGTCGTCATTCCGCTCAATCGCATGGGCGAGTACACCGACGGCATCGAGCGCATCAACATCGAGCTGTCGATCAAGAACAAGCTGCAACTGGTCGACGAGCTGCGCGACTTCTTCGCCGCCGGCAATTTGCCGATTGGCAAGAGCGACGACGCCGACGACGGCGTCGGCGACGCCGAAATGCTGGGCGACCGCGTGCAGCAGGCCGAGGCGTTGCTAACGCAGGTGCGCGACCGCTGGACCTTCCTGCTCGCCGAGCTCGACAAACCACTGCGCGATGTCACCGGAGAGCTGGCCGCGCTGGGCCTGGAGCGCCTGTCGGCCGTGTTCGACGAACGCCTGAAAATCCAGCCGGACGCGACCTTGTTCGACGTGGTCCAGGACCGCACCATCCGCGTGACGTGGAAGCAGGAAATCCGCGCCCAGCTGCGCCAGATCTTCAGCGGCGCCGCTTACAAGCTGATCCTCGACGAGGCGACCGCCGTCCACAAGCGCGTGCTGCGCGGGCGCGTGTTCGTGGCGCTGCACATGCACGCCGGCGACGGCAACGTGCACACCAATTTGCCGGTCAACTCGGACCATTACGAGATGCTGCAACTGGCGCACGCCGCCGTGGCGCGCATCATGGTGCTGGCCCGTTCGCTCAACGGCGTCATCTCGGGCGAGCACGGCATCGGCATCACCAAGCTCGAGTTCCTCACCGAGGAAGAGATCGGCCCGTTCCGCGACTACAAGCTGCGCGTCGATCCGGAAGGCCGCTTCAACAAGGGCAAGTTGCTGAACCTGGCCGGCATGGAAGCCGACCTCTCGAACGCCTATACCCCGTCGTTCGGCCTGATGGGCCACGAATCGCTGATCATGCAGCAAAGCGATATCGGCGAGATCGCCAACAGCATCAAAGACTGCCTGCGCTGCGGCAAGTGCAAGCCGGTGTGCTCGACGCACGTGCCGCGCGCCAACATGCTGTATTCGCCACGCGACAAGATCCTGGCGACGTCGGCGCTCATCGAGGCCTTCCTGTACGAGGAGCAAACCCGGCGCGGCATCTCGATCAAGCATTGGGAAGAGTTCGAGGACGTGGCCGACCATTGCACCGTGTGCCACAAGTGCGTGACGCCGTGCCCGGTCAACATCGATTTCGGCGACGTCTCGATGAACATGCGCAACCTGCTGCGCAAGATGGACAAGAAGAGCTTCAATCCCGGCAAGTCGGCGGCGATGTTCTTCCTCAACGCCACCGATCCGGCCACCATCAACGCCACCCGCGCGGCGATGGTCGG
>DASVTJ010000370.1:0-3773 GCA_036387635.1 Duganella sp. | reverse complement strand
TTTCCGCCAGCCGCGCCCCGACATGGCCGACAGCATGGAAGACGACCTGGAAGGCGTGGTCCGCGTGCTGGCGCAAAACCGCTGGCCGTGGCGCATGCACGCCACCTACGACGAGACCATCAGCCGCGCGCTGGACGTGTTCGAGAAGGTCAACCAGGAGATCCCGCTGACGGGGTTGAACTGGTTCTTCGACCACGCCGAAACCATCTCCGACCAGTCGATCGACCGCATCGCGGCGCTGGGCGGCGGCATCGCCGTCCAGCACCGCATGGCATACCAGGGCGAATACTTCGTCGAGCGCTACGGCCATGGCGCGGCCGAGGCCACGCCGCCGGTCAAGAAAATCCTGGAAGCGGGCGTGAAGGTCTCCGCCGGCACCGACGCCACCCGCGTGGCATCGTACAACCCATGGGTGTCGCTGTCGTGGATGATCACCGGTAAAACCGTCGGCGGCATGCAGCTGTACCCGCGCGCCAATTGCCTCGACCGCGAAACGGCGCTGCGCATGTGGACCGAAAACACCACCTGGTTCTCGAACGAAGAGGGCAAGAAGGGCCGCATTGAAGTGGGGCAGCTGGCCGACCTGATCGTGCCGGACAAGGATTTTTACGCCTGCGCCGAAAGCGAAATCGCCGACATGACGTCGCGCCTGACCATCGTCGGCGGCGAGATCGTCTACGCTGCGGGGGAGTTCGCCCACCACGACCAGCCGCCGCCGCCGGCGATGCCCGACTGGTCGCCGGTGCGACGCTTCGGCGGCTACGCCGGCTGGGGCGAGCAAATCGGTAACAACCGCGCCGCGCTCAAGGAGCTCGAACAGCGCAAGCGCCAGCAGGCGCAGTTGCGCGAGCAGCAGGCCGCCTGCGGCTGCGCGCACCAATGCAATGTGCACGGCCACCAGCACGCGACGGCGTGGACCAGCAAGTTGCCGATCGCCGATCTGAAAAGCTTCTGGGGCGCGCTGGGTTGCGCCTGCTGGGCGGTGTGACGATGACTTTTCCAACGATGGAACGCGGTGACATCAAACAGGGCGCCACGCTCGGCTTTTTGGCCGGCTACGTCGACACGCTCGGCTTTATCGGCCTGTTTGGATTATTTACCGCGCACGTGACTGGCAACTTCGTCCTGATCGGGCGCGCGGTGGTGCAGTCGGCGCCGGAGATCTTCCTCAAGCTGCTGGTGTTCCCGGTGTTTATGCTGTTCGTGGCGATCGCCCGGCTGCTGATCCTGCACTGGGAGCGCTCCGGCGGCAGGCAGCTGCGCAACAGCTTCCTGGCGCAGCTGCTGCTGATGGTGGCGACGGTGGTCAGCGCCTGGGCGGCGGCGCCGATCGTGGCCGCCGACGCGCCACTGGCCATGGTGACCGGCATGCTGTGCGCCGGCGCGATGGCGGTGCAAAACGCCTACGGCAAACTGCTGCTCGGGAAGTCTGCCGCCACCACCGTCATGACCGGCAATGTGACGCAGCTGGTGATCGATCTGGTGGATTCGGCCTGCGGCGATCCGGACGCCATGGGCCGCTGCAAGAAGCTCGCGTGGCCGGTGCTGGCGTTCGCGTTGGGCTGCGTCAGCGGTGGGCTGATGTTCTTGGTGGCCGGCTTCAACGGCCTGCTGCTGCCATGCGCGCTGCTGCTATGGCTCGCGATGGCGGCGAAGGACTAAGAAGGCTAGAGTGTAATAATGCCGCGTTTGACGGCGATTGTCACCGCGTGGGTGCGGTCGTTCGCGGCCAATTTGGCCAGCACATTCTTCATGTGCGCTTTGACGGTTTCTTCTGAAATCGACAGGTGCTCGGCGATGCGGCGATTCGAATTGCCGCTCGCCGCGTGGCTCAACACTTCCATTTCGCGGGGGCTTAGCGGCCCCTGGCCCATATGCTGTACCAGTTCCATCGCGATCTCCGGCGGAATGCAGCGCTGTCCCATGTGGACGCCGCGCACCGTGTCGAGCAACTCCCGGCGCAGAGTACTTTTCAGCAGAAAGCCGCTCG
The DNA here is from genome assembly GCA_036387635.1 of Duganella sp. Taxonomy (GTDB): domain Bacteria; phylum Pseudomonadota; class Gammaproteobacteria; order Burkholderiales; family Burkholderiaceae_D; genus Rugamonas. The sequence goes on along the minus strand of DASVTJ010000370.1, from coordinate 1,783 downwards.
CGCCGCCTTGCACGGCGCGTAGAATCTGCGCGTCGCCTTTATACGTCGTCAGCATGATGATCCGCGCGTCGCCGTGGTCACGGCGGATGCGCTGCAGCGCGGTCACGCCGCACATCTCCGGCATCGCGATGTCCATGATGGTCACGTCCGGTCGCAGCTCTTCGTAGCGTTCCACGGCTTCGCGGCCGTTGCTAGCCTCGCCGATCAAGCGCATGTCGTCCTGGTTGGCGATGGCCTCGCCGATGCCTGCACGTAGCAGCGGGTGGTCGTCGACGACTAGTACGGTGATGGGGCGGGGCCCGTTACTGCATTCCATGGTTCGCGTTGGCCTGAACGATCAATTCCACTCGTCACTGGCGGCATCACCGCCGCCACTGGAATCATCCCAGCCACCGCTAACGCCAAAGTCGCTGCCGCCCATGTCGTCGTTCTGCACGATGTTGCTGCTGTCCGGATTGTCGTAGACGATGTCGTTGCGGCCTTGATCGGCCGCGCCACCGCCTTCATGGCCGCCGGTGAACTGGCGTGCGATCGCTTCGCCGGCAACGATACCTGCGCCGACCGCCGCACCCGTCGCCAGGCCACCCATGATGCGCCCGCCCATGCCGCTACCTTGCGGTTGCTGGCCGTAGCCTTGCTGCGGATAGCCCTGCTGCGGATAGTTGCCGCCCGGTGGATAGCCCGGTGGCGTGCCGCCTGGGTTAAAGCCGCCCGGATTGCCCTGGTTGAAGCCACTGACGCCGCCACCCGGCTGCTGGCGGCGCGACATGAAACGCTTGGCGATAAAGATCGCACCGACCACCAGGGCACCCATCAGCAAAACCGAGCCCCATGGGATGCCGCCGCCCGTGCCGCCGCCAGAACTAGCGCCAGCACCGGCGCCGTTGGCGTAGCCGCCACCGTTGTAGCCGGACTTTTCAGCGGCTGGCTTCTGCTGCGCGTAATCGGCCTTCGGCTGGGCGGGCTGGGCGTCGCCCTGTGCCAGCACCGCGCGCAGTTTGGCCACGGCCTTCGGATTCACCTTCGGCAAGCCGGGCGACAGGCGCTCGGCGTTGTCCAGCGACTTTTGCGCGGCGGCGAATTTGCCTTGTTTGGCCAGCAGTTCGGCTTCGACGAAGTGCGCGGTGGCGCTGTTCGGGTGCTCTTTAAGCACCTGGTCCATCATCGTCTGCGCCTCGGCGAATTTGCCCGCCTCGGCGGCGACGTAGACATCGTGTACGGATGGAGCAGCCGCGAAGACCGGCGTGGCCAGCGCCATCGCGCCCGCCAGCAGAGTAATGCTTGCTATGGATTTTGCCTTCATGGGTGATCTCCTGTTGTAACTAGCGTAAAGATGATGGCACTCTAGGCCATTTTCAATGGCGCGGCGGTGCGCTGCACCACAGAGCGCAGATCGGCGTCGACGGTGGCGGCGATGATGTCGGCGGTGGCGGCCGACAAGGTCCAGCCCAGGTGGCCGTGGCCGGTGTTATAGAACACGCAAGGCAGCTTGCCCCGGCCGACGCGCGGCATCAGGTTGGGCATCATCGGCCGCAAGCCGGCCCACGGGGTGATGTTGCGGGTGGAGACGCCGGGGAAGCACTGGCGCACCCATTTGACCAGCGGCGCGATGCGGTCGGCGCGGATGTCCAGGTTAAAGCCATTGAACTCCGCCGTGCCGGCGACGCGGAAGCGGTTCTCGCCCAGACGGCTGGCCACCAGTTTGGCGGCGTCGTCCTCCAGGCTGACGGTGGGGGCGGCGGCGCGGCTGGCGTCGTCGTCCAGGTGGACGGTGATCGAATAG
>DASVTJ010000369.1:0-7618 GCA_036387635.1 Duganella sp. | reverse complement strand
CTCGGCGTGACCTTCACGCTGCAGGCGGCGATCCTGTTCGGGCTGCTGGGTTATTTCGCCGGCGCCGTGGGCGCCTGGCTGGAGCGCAAACCCGGTGCCGGCAAATGGCTCGACCGGCTTGCCGGCACCGTCTTCATCGCGCTGGGCGCGAAGTTAATCATCTCACGCTGATCGTGTCGCGGTAAGCGGCGGCAATGTACATTCGGTGGGCACGGGGTGCCCACCCTACGGGACATACCGATTTCAGAATTCGTAGGGTGGGCACCCCGTGCCCACCGCGTCCAGACAGCGCGTCAATCACGGGACATACCGATTTCAGAATCCGTAGGGTGGGCACCCCGTGCCCACCGCGCTCAACGCTTGCGCGACAGCCGCATGCCGAGCAAGCCCAGTCCCAGCATCGCCAGCGTGGCCGGCTCCGGCACCGGCGCCGGCTCGTAGGTGATCTCCAGCGAGGCCGAGAAGAATTCGAGAGGATCGCCGGGCCCGAAGTCCTGCAGGTACAGCGTCCAGCTGCCGAACAGGTCCATGCCGTTGAACAGCGACAACGCCTGCGCCGGGCGGAAGCTGCCGGCCTGGATGCGCGGACCGGCGGCGCTTGCCGCTTCGTCGTCGAAGCGCACGCTGACGCGCCCTGCACCGCGTGGCGCCAGACCGTTATAGGTATCGAAAGGCGAGACCAGATCGACACGCTCGCCCTGCGGACCGACCAGCGTCAGCACGAATTCCTCCTCGAACGGATCGCCCACGCCCAGGCAGCGCGTGCCGGCGGGACCGATCGGCGGATCGTCGCATTTCGAGAATTCGACCGTGATGTTCACGTCCTGGATCGTGCCGCGCGGAGTAACGCTCAGGGCACGCGAGAATTCGCTGGCGTCGGCGAGACCGTAGGTGCTGTTGGTGCTGGTGACGACGGCGGCCGAGGCGCCTGCGCAAGCCAGGGAAGTCAACAGGGCGGCGGCAAGCCGGGTGAGGGATGGTTTCATGGATTCTCCTTATTATCGGTGTAGACAATAAAGCAAGTTCCAAGCCAGCCGTCGAATCTCTGAGATATATCAATCCTTTAGGAATCAAAGCAAAGGGCATGTCGGTAGAAATGTAAAATTTACCGACATGCAAACGACATAAACTTTCCTACCTTCCATTAATCAGCTGTTGCCGGCCGCCGCGGCAGCAGGTCGTGCACGATGGCGTTCAGGCGCTCGATCGACATCGGCTTGCCGATGTGCGCCGAAAAGCCCGCTGCCCTGGCCTGGGCGATGTCGTGGTCGCGCTGCATGCCGCTGATGGCGATCGCCGGCAGCTTCGCGGTCTGCGGCCTGGCGCGCACGCGGCGCAGGAATTCGTAGCCGTCCATTCCCGGCATCGAGATGTCCGAGATCAGCAGGTCGACTTCCTGCCGCTCCAGCACTTCCAGGCCGCGCGCGCCGCTGGTCGCCTCGAACACGACCGCTCCGTTCACCTCCAGCAGCGACTTGAAGACCATCAGCATCTCCTCCATGTCGTCCACCAGCAGAATGCGCAGTCCGGCCATGCAGTCCTCGGCGGCGCCGCCGTCGCCCGTCATCGGCGCCGGCGTGCCGTCGAGCAGGGGCAGCCAGAAGCTGAAGCGCGCGCCCTTGCCCGCCCCTTCCGAGTAGGCCTCCACGCGGCCGCCCTGCAGCGCGACGATCTCGCGCACCAGCGCCAGGCCGATGCCCAGCCCCCCTTTCGAACGCGTCGTCACCGACATGCTCTGCCCGTACATGTCGAATACGTGCGGCAAAAAGGACGGCGCGATGCCCTGGCCGCTGTCGATCACGTCGACCCGCAGCGCACTGTCCTCGCGCTCGAGGCGCACTTCGATGCGCCCGCCGGCCGGGGTGAACTTGACCGCATTGCTCAGCAAATTCATCAGCACCTGCTCGAGGCGGACGACGTCGGCCATCACGTGCAGGCCGTCGGCCTTGTTGGTGACCTCGATCTGCAGGTCGCGCGCGCCGGGGTCGGCCTGCACGACCTCGACGATGCCCTGCACCAGCGGCCCCGGCGACACCGGCGCCATCGTCAGCGACAGCTTGCCGGTGCGTACGCGCGACATGTCCATCAGGTCGTCGATGATCTTCGCCTGGCTCATCACCGAGTTGCGGATGATCGATGCCGCACGCATGAAGGCGGGCGCCTTGCGGATCTCGGGCATGCGCGAGAGCAGCTCGACGTTAATGTTGATCATGTTCAGCGGATGGCGCAGCTCGTGCGACATCACCGACAGGAATTCGTCTTTCAGCGCCGCCGCATCCTGCGCCTGCTGGCGCGCCATCCGCTCGCGGTTCAGGCGCGAGCTGCCGCGTTCGTCCTCGCACTCGCGCTCGGTCACGTCGCGCGCGATCTTCACATAGCCATGGAAGCCGCCGTTGCGCAGCGGGGTCGTCACCCCGCTGCAGAAGAAGCGGCTGCCGTCCCTGCGCAGGTGCCAGCGTTCGTCCTCGGCACGGCCGTCCTCGCGCGCGCGCACCAGCTCCTCGACCGGCACGCCGGCGGCGATGTCCTCGGGCACGAACAGGCGGGTGGTGGTCTGGCCTTCCATTTCCTCCGCCGACCAGCCGAACACGTGCGTCGCACCGCTGTTCCAGCTGGTGACGCGGCCCTGTTCGTCCATCGTGATGATGGCGTAATCGGCGGCGCTTTCGGCGACCATGCGCATGCGCGCCTCGCTGGCGAGCGCATGCTCCTCGGCTTCGCGGCGTGCGGTGATGTCGAAGAAGGTCATCACCGCGCCCTCGATACGGTCCTCGTTGGTGCGGTAGGGCAGCACGCGCGCGATATAGAAGCGCCCGTCGCCGCTGCGCACTTCGCGCTCGACCAGGCGCAGCGATTCGAAGGCGGTGTTGACGTCGTCGGCCAGGCTGTCGTAATCGAGGCGGTGGTTCAGGTCGAGCAGCGAACGGCCGATGTCGGAGACGATGATCGAGAACAAATCGGTCGCGCGCGGCGTGAAGCGCTTGATGCGCAGGCCGCTGTCAACGAAGATGGTGGCGATGTCGGTGGCCGCGATCAGGTTGTTCAGGTCGTCGTTGGCCTTGCCGGTTTCCTCGACCTTGGTCTTCAGTTCGTAGTTGACGGTGATCAGTTCCTCGTTCACCGACTGCAGCTCTTCCTTGCTGGTTTCGAGTTCTTCGGTGGCCGAGCGCAGCTCCTCGTTGATCGCCTGCAGCTCTTCGTTCGACGCGCGCAGTTCTTCGGTGGAAATCTCGGAATTTTCCAGGGTTTCCTGCAGCTGCTCGCGCTTGCGCTGCAGCTCGGCTTCGAGCTGGGCCAGCACCACGTCATGGGTCCCGCTCGCGCGCGGGGACGCCTGCGCCGCCTGCTCCGGCTCGACGTGCTTGAACACCACCAGCACGAAATCGGTATCGGTTTCGTCGTCGCGGAAGGGGCGCACCGACATGGCGATCGTGGTCATGCCCTGCCCCTCCTGCACGGCCACGGGGCGGCATTCGACCGGCACGTCCTGTTGCGTCACCTGGTAGAGCGCGGAACGCAGTTCCAGGCGCAGTTCGGGCAGCACGAGGGTGAGCAGGTTGCGCGAAGGTTCGCCGCCGGCCATGCGCAGGAACTGGCCTGCGCTTCCCGACATGTGGACGATGTGCCCCTCGCGGTCCGTGATGGCCGAGGCCGGCGCAAACTGCGCCAGCGCGCGTGCGTGCAACTCGGCGTACGAGGAGTGGCGCTTCGCGGGCGGCTTGACGCGGCTCACTTCCGGCATGCGGGTGCCGTACATGCCCGCCGTCGGACTCTGGTATTGCACGGCGGTGACGCCGCCGCGGGCGCGGTAGATGCGGTTCTTCTTGTCGACCGGAATGAAGAAATCCGGCACCGACTCGGCCGATTCGGACGAACCGAGGAACAGGTAGCCGCCCGGACGCAGGGCGAAGTGGAACATCTGCAGCACCCGTACCTGCACGTCGCGGTTCAGGTAAATCAGCAGGTTACGGCAGGAAATCAGGTCCAGGCGCGAGAACGGCGGGTCGCGCAGCAGGTTGTGCGAGGCGAACAGGATGCGGTCGCGGATCGACTTGCGGATGCGGTAGCGGTCGTTGTCCTTGTTGAAGAACTGGCGCAGGCGCGAGGGCGCGACGTCGGTGATGATCGCGGCCGGATAATTGCCGGCGCGCGCGACGTCGATCGCGTCATCGTCGATGTCGGAAGCAAACACCTGGAAGGCCGGCGGATTTTCCATCAGCGCGGCCTGGTCGGCCATCAGCATCGCCAGCGAATACGCTTCCTCGCCGGTGGCGCAGGCGGCCACCCAGGCGCGCACGTCGTCCGCCGGCCCCTTGTCCTTGAACAGTTCGGGCACGATCTCGCGCTCGAGGGCCTCGAAGGCTTCGCGGTCGCGGAAAAAATTGGTCACGCTGATCAACAGGTCGCCCAGCAGGGCTTTCGCTTCCTGGCCGTCGGTTTCGAGCAGGTCGCGGTATTCCGGCAGGGAGCGTACCTCGCGCACCTGCAGCCGGCGCTCGATGCGGCGCAGCAAGGTTGCGCGCTTGTAGTGGCGGAAGTCGTGCCCGGTCTGGTTCATCAGGATGGCGATGATCTCGCGCAGCGCATCCTCGGCATTGGCCGTCGCCTGCCCTTCCGTCAGGTGCGCCACCGGCGCTTCGCCGTCGCCCGGTGGCGGCATCTCGATGGCGCGGGCGTTGTCCCACAGCTCCATCAGCTTCTGCGGCATGTCGGTGACGGGCATCACGAAATCGACCGATCCGGTGCGGATCGCCGCCATCGGCATGCCGTCGTACTCGGCGTCGCCCGGCGTCTGCACGATGGTCACGCCGCCCTCTTCCTTGACGCGCGCCAGGCCCACCGCGCCGTCGGTCCCGGTGCCGGACAGCACGATCGCGACCGCGCGCTCGCGGTGCTCTTCGGCCAGCGTGCGGAAGAACAGGTCGATCGCCACGTGCTTGCCGCGCGGGCGCGCCAGGTCGTTCACCATCAGCATCCCGTCCATCATGGTCAGGTGCAGGCTGGGGGCGATCACGTAGACATGACCGGGTTCGATCTTCACGCTCGCGTTGACCTGCACCACCGGCATGCGGGTGGCGCGCTGCAAAACGGCATCGGCCGTGCTCGGATGCTCGGGCGACAGGTGCAGGATGACGACGAAGGCGAGCTCGTGGCGCGCGGGCAGGTTTTCGAACAGGCGCACCAGGGCGGGCAGGCCGCCGGCGGAAGCACCGATGCCGACGACAGGAAAACTGGGGACATAAGGAACCGTATTGACGACGGTCGACGGCGGCATGCCCTCGTTCGCGAAATCGTTCATGGCGTGCGCAGTGATAGAAGAACTGCAAGTTTAGACGATCCGCAATGCGTTTTGGATGATAAATGTATCTTTTCTTCGCTTGCTTCCTTCAGGCAAGCGAGGCGTCCGGCACGATACGCCCCAGCAGGGCCGCCACCTCTCCCGGCCGGACCGGCTTGAGCAAGTGCTCGTCGAAGCCCGCCTCGCGCGAGCGGCGGCGGTCCTCCTCGGCACCCCAGCCGGTCAGCGCCACCAGCGTCACGCCTTCCAGTCCGGGCAAGGCGCGGATCGCGCGCGCCGCGCCATAGCCGTCGAGCTTCGGCATGCCGATATCGAGGATGGCCACGTGCGGGCGGAAGCGCGCGGCAAGCAGCACCGCCTCCGCGCCGTCATGGGCCACCTGCGTCAGGTAGCCCGACCATTGCAGGAAGGCGCGCAGCGTATCGGCCGCGTCGACGTTGTCGTCAGCCAGCAACACGCGCAAGGCCTGCGGCGCCGGGCCAAGGCCTTGCCACGCCTCCCGCCCCGGCGCGGCAGGCGCTTCCTCCTTCGGCGCAGCCAGCGGCAGCCGCACCGTGAACGTGCTGCCCAGGTCGAGTCCGGCGCTGGCCGCGTCGACGCTGCCGCCGTGCAGCCCGACCAGGTGGCGTACCAGCGCCAGGCCGATGCCGAGTCCGCCTTTCGAACGGTCGATGCTGCGCGACACCTGGGTGAACATGTCGAACACCTGGGGCAGCGCCTCGGCCGCGATCCCGATGCCGCTGTCCTCCACGGCGATCACGACCTGGCCGTCCTCGCGCCGCGCCGTCACGCGGATGCGCCCGCCCTGGGGCGTATATTTCGCCGCGTTCGACAGCAGGTTGCCGAGCACTTGGCTCAGGCGCACGGCATCGCCCTCGACCGGCAAGGGTTCGGGCGGCAGCGCGACGTCCAGCGCGTGGCTGCCGGCCTCGATCAGCGGCAGCGTGGTCTCCACCGCGCCGGCGACGACCGCCTGCACATCCAGGCGCTCCACCTGCAGCACCACCTTGCCGCTGGAGACGCGGGCGATGTCGAGCAAATCGTCGATCAGGTGCACCATGTGCCCGACCTGGCGCTCCATCATGGCCTGCACCCTGGCCTGCATCTCCGGTTTGGTGTTGGCCAGTCGCAGCAACTCGAGACCGTTGCGGATCGGCGCCAGCGGGTTGCGCAGCTCGTGCGCCAGCGTGGCCAGGAATTCGGACTTGCGGCGGTCGGCCTCGACCAGCGCCTCGGCCCCGCGCACCCGTTCGATGTGGGCCCAGCAGCGCTCGACGACGGCTTCGACCAGCGCCACCTCGGCTGCGCTCCAGGCGCGCGGTTCGCGCTGGTGCACCGCCATCATCGCCACCAGGCGGCCGCCCTTCACCAGCGGGCAGCAGACGATGGCCTTGATGCCGATGGCATTGAACATGCCGGCGCCGTCCTCGGGCGCCAACTCGCGGTCGACGTCGCTCACCAGCAGCGTGCGGCCGACGCGCAGGTTCGAGGTCGCGCGCGAGCCGAACAGGTCGAGCGAATAGGTGCCCACCGTGCTGGCCACGCCCTCGACATGCCAGTCGTAGCGGATCGTGAAGCGGTCGTTGTCCGGTTCCAGGTCGGCATAGGCGACCCGGGTCACGCCTAGGTGCTGGCCCAGCAGGCGCGTCGCTTCCGCCATGATCGCCCGCGGGTCGAGCGCGATGCGGGTGGCCTCGCCGATCTCGTCGAGCAGGCGCAGGCGCTCGGTGACGCGGCGCCGTTCGGTGACGTCGACGCCGGTCGCGGCCAGGAAGGCGATGTTGCCATCATCACCGGCGACCGGCGCGACCACGACCTCGGACCAGCGTTCGCTGCCGTCCAGCGCACGGTAGGGCAGCACACGGCGCACCGTCTCGCCCCCGGCGGCCGTCAGCATGGCCGCGCGCGCCGTTGCCACGAACGCGTCCGAGTGATCCCACCAGCGGCATTCCCACAAGGGCCTTCCGATCACCTCGTCGCGCGTATAGCCGCCCAGCTCGAGCGAGACCCGGTTCAGCTCGACGATGCGGCCGTCGAGGTCGAGAATGGCCGCGAAGTGGGTGGCCTGGTCGAAGAAGGCGCGGAACATCGCTGCGCCCGGATGCGCGCGCGCGCCGTCCCGGGCAGCGGCAGGATGAAGATCGGAGGCGGAAGACGGGAGCGGATCGGGCATCGAAGCGTTTCGTAGTAATGACATGCGCCGTGTTGCGCAACTTGAACGATAGCACTTCCGCAGCGGCCGTGGGCAAAGGGGGAGGCGCTTCAGCTGCCGAAATAACGGAGTTCGAAATCGAGCGCCCACTGCACGCGCGAGGGCGA
>DASVTJ010000368.1:0-6379 GCA_036387635.1 Duganella sp. | reverse complement strand
CCGGGGCCGACCGACATGTACGCGTTCGACGGCTACCCCGGCGGCACCTGCAACGTGCACGCCGATCCGCGCGGCCCGAACAAGGCGCCGGACTGGGGCATCTACGGCAAGAATTCGCCCAAGATCGGTTCGCTGTCGTCGCCGAAGACGCCCGGCTTCGCCGCCGAGCTTGGCGGTGGCTGGTTCGATTACTGGGGCTCGAACGGCACCTACCATTGCACCGCCGAGCGCCAGGGCAAAGGCTATCAGCGGGTGTTCTACGGTACCAATCTGATCAACCGGATCACCATCCACAACATCTACATGACCTTCGGCGGCACCTCGTGGGGCTGGCTGGCTGGACCGGTCGTGTACACGTCCTACGATTACGGCGCGCCGATTTCCGAGGACCGCGGCTTGCGGCCGAAGGCGTACGCACTCAAGCAGCAAGGCATGTTCGTCCAGGCCGCCGAGCAGGCGCTGGCCAAGATGGACAAGGGCGTGGAAATCAAGACGTCGTCCGACAAGGTCAAGGTCTATCACAACGTCAATCCCGATCTCGGCACGCATATCCTGCTCGCGGTGCACAGCCCGTCCGATTTGTTGAGCGACAACAGCTTCACCTTCGACCTGACGACCAAGGATGGCACCTACAAGGTGCCGGCGCGCCTGAACGGCCAGGACGCCAAGATGCTGCTGGCCGACTACAAGTTGGAACGCCATCACCTGGTGTACTCCACGTCCGAGGTGCAAACCCACTTCGCCAACGGCGACCGCGATATCGCGCTGCTGCATGGCCGGAACGGCGAATCGGGCGAGACGCTGCTGCGCTACACCAGCGAACCGAAGGTGGAAATCCTCGAGGGCAAGACCACGTCGCGCTACGAGGCCGGTGTTCTTAAGCTGAACTACGTACATGATGGACTGTTGCGCGTCCGCATTTCCGGCGGCGGCCGCACTCCCCTGCTGTTGTTGCTGGCCGACGAAAAAACCAGCATGGCGTTCTGGACGCAAAAGACGCCGGCCGGGCAAGTCCTGCAACTGAGTCCGGCGCTGGTGCGCACCGCCAGCATCGCCGGCGGCAAGCTGGCACTGACCGGCGATATCGGCAGCGATAATGCAGCGGCGAACGATTTGCAGATTTGGGGCCCTTCCGTCACGGCCGTGACCTTCAATGGCGAGGCGCTGGCCGTCACGGCCCAGCCGGACGGCAGTCTGCGTACTGTCGCGCTCAAGGGGCCGGACGCGGTGAAGCTGCCGAACCTTGTCGCGGCGAGCTGGCTGCGCCGCATGGACAGCCCGGAAGCGCGGCCCGACTTTGACGACGCCGCGTGGATCAAGGCCGATAACCGCGCCTCGGCGGCGCAGACCTGGACCATGCCTGAGCGCGGCCAGCCGACGCTGTCGATGAGCGACTATGGTTTCCACCACGGCGACGTCTGGTATCGCGGGCGCGTCGACATTGTCGATCCGAAGACCAACCAGCTCGAGCTGTTCTATGGCGCTGGCGGCGCCGGTATGATGCAGGTTTGGGTTGACGGCAAGTTCGTCGGTCAGCATGAGCTGGATGTGGGGCGCTCGTTCCCCGAGACCACCGACAGTGTGAGTTTTTCGCTGGGCGACAAGCTGGCATCCGGCAAGCACGTCATTGCCGTAATGGTGCGCAACAACTCGCACAACTGGAACCTGATGGCCGACGATTACCATCGCGAGGCGCGCGGGTTGATCTCGGCGTCGCTGACTTCGCGCGGCGGGCAGCGCTTCGCCGTGCCGATCGATTGGCGCATCCAGGGCACGCAAGGCGGCGAGGACATCACCGATGTAGTGCGCGGTCCGATGAACAATGGCGGACTGTACGGCGAGCGTCAAGGCTGGTATTTACCGGCGGGCGACGACAAGGCGTTCAACGCCGGCTGGACCAAGGGCAAAGCCACCGACGCGCCACCGGCGGCCGGTACTTACTGGCTGCGCACATCGTTCGATTTGAATTTGCCGACCGGTCATGACATTCAGCTCGGCCTGGCGTTCGGTGATACGAGCCGGCCGCGCTCGGACCGTGAGAACCGCGCGCTGATCTTCGTCAACGGCTGGAATATGGGGCAGTTCGCCGCGCATATCGGTCCGCAGCGCACCTTCGTTATTCCGCCGGGCATACTCAATCCGAACGGCGCCAACACCATCGCGCTGGCGGTGACGACCGACGGCAAACGGGAGAACGCGCTCGAGCCGGTCAAGCTGGTGAACCTGCGCACCGTGCGCGGCGGCGTGCCGCTCGAGATGATGCCCGGTGCGAGTGCGAGTGCGAGTGCGGGTGCGGCTGCGGCGGTGGCGCCGGTCCGGGCGCCGACGTCGGCTGGTGCGCAGTAATGGAGGTCGCCGTTACGCCGATTGCCGCGTCATCGTCCTGAAACATCGCCATGCGAGAATCATTCGGCACGCTCCTGCAACGACTTGAAGGGGTATTCGACAATGACGACCGCCGCCCTACCGAGAATTTCCCCGCTCCGCGCCGTACGCGGTGACGAAATCGATTTGCCGTACGCGCCCGCGCCATGGCAGCTAAAACAGTGCAAGCAGACCGGCATCGTATTCCTCGCCAATCCGCCCGCCTACGAGGCGTTGTCCCGGGATTTCGCGTACGAGGTCACATTTGAAAAAGAATGCAAGGCGCGCCGGCGCGCAGAACCGATCCGCTATGCGATTAGCAGCGCGCTGAAACGCTTCCGGGGACACGTGCTAAAGCGCAACAAAAGCCTGTCCCTGGTGCAGCGTCTGATGGGCGACTCCCGCAGCGCCCGCATCAATGTGCTCGACGTCGGCTGTGGCTGGGGTTCGCTGCTGGATGAGTTGTTCAAGTCGCTGCCTGCGGGCCTGCGCCGCAAAAGCGTGCCGCACGGGATCGAAATTTCGCAGGAACTGTCCAGGATCTCGGACCAGAAACTGCGCAAGGCCGGCGGCCGATGCGTGCATGCGTCCGCGATGGATGGCCTGGCGCAGTTCGATGACAATTACTTCGACGTCATCATCATGGCGTCGTTCCTGGAACACGACATCAATCCGCTGACGGTGCTCGAACGCTCGGCGGCGCGGCTCAAGCCGGGCGGATCGATCCTGGTGAAGGTGCCGAACTACAACTGCTTCAACCGCTATGTGCGCGGCCGTCGCTGGTGCGGCTTCCGCTGGCCCGATCATGTGAATTACTTCACGCCTGAGACGTTGAAGGCCACGGCCGAATTGGCCGGGCTGCGCACGGTGCGTATGAGCCTGCTGGACCGTAGTCCGCTCAGCGACAATATGTATGCGATTTTGCGCCGGGCACCCGTTATTGCGCCGCTTGTTCCGACACCGGCGCCACGCGCGTGACCATGATGGCGCCGATGCGCCGCTCCACCACCTCGATCACCTCGAAACGCAGGCCATCGACCTCGACCGACTCTCCCACCGACGGCATCGTGCCCAGGCGTTCCAGCATGAATCCCGCCAGCGACGTGTAATCGTCGTTTTCACTGATCAGCGCGTCGGTCTCCAGCACCTGCTCCAGATAATGCAGGTCGGCCGTGCCGGCCACGCGCCAGCAGTCCGGGCCCTGCGGCTGAACGTCCGGCAATTCGTCTTCGTCCGGGAACTCGCCGGCGATCGCTTCCAGAATATCGATCGGCGTTACCAAGCCCTGGATCGTGCCGTACTCGTCGGCGATGAGCACCAGTTGGCCGCCCGAACGCTTCAACGTTTCCATGATTTTGAGCACGCCGCTGGCCTCGGGCATGATGATCGGCGCGCGGATGTGTTCCGGCGGGATATCGACGCCGCGCGCCAGATTGGCCATCAGGTCCTTGGCGCGCACCACGCCGATGATGTTGTCGAGCTGGCCCCGGCTCACCGGGAAGAAGCTGTGCGGCGTGTCCAGGATCTGGCCCTGGATGGTGGCGGTGTCGGCGTCCAGATCGATCCACGAGATGTTCGAGCGCACCGTCATGATCGATCGGATCGACCGTTGCGACAGGCTGAGCACGCCGCTGACCATATTCCGCTCCTGTTGCTCGAACGCGTCCGGCGTGACGGCGTCGGTCGACTCCGGCTCCTCGCTGCCGGCGGCGACCCGCTTCTTGCTGCCCAGCAGGCGCAAAACGGCGTCGGCGGTGCGGTCGCGCAACGGCGTGCGCGACTCGCGGCTGATGAAATTGCGGCGCGCAAGCTGGTTCAGCGCCTCGATCGCCACCGCGAAGCCGATGGCCGCGTACAGGTAGCCCTTGGGAATGTGCAAGCCGAAACCGTCGGCGATCAGGCTCATGCCGATCATCAGCAGGAAGCTCAGGCACAGCACCACCACGGTCGGGTGGGCGTTGACGAAACGCGTCAACGGCTTGGAGGCGAGCAGCATCACGGCCATCGAGATGACGACGGCGGCCATCATCACGACGAGGTTGTCGACCATGCCGACGGCCGTGATGACGGCGTCGAGCGAGAACACGGCGTCGAGCACGATGATCTGTGCGACGACCGCGCCGAAGCTGGCGTAGCCCTTCGAGCCGCCTTGCGCGTGCACTTTGCCTTCGACGCGCTCGTGCAGCTCGACGGTGGCTTTAAACAGCAGGAAGAATCCGCCCAGCAGCAGGATCAGATCGCGCCCGGAAAACACCAGCGATCCAACATTAAACAGCGGATCGGTCAGGGTGACGAGCCAGGACATCACGCTCAGCAGGCCCAGGCGCATGATCATCGCCAGGCTCAACCCAACCAGCCTTGCTTTGTCGCGTTGCTCGGGCGCGAGCTTGTCCGCCAGAATGGCGATGAAAATGAGATTGTCGACCCCGAGGACGATTTCGAGGACGATCAGTGCAAACAGACCGACCCAAATGTTCGGGTCGAATAGCCATTCCATGCGTTGCTTTCAGTGTGGAGAAGCACTCATTGTAATGCAGTCGTGCGGGCCGTCCGTTCCGGCAAGCGGCGCCGGCGGCATTGGGGCATTGGCGGGCGTCGGACCGGCGCAGACGACAATGGCGGATCACGCTGGAAAAGCCGTGATCCGCCATCGTTGGCCGCCTGTACAGCCGTGCGCCGTGCGGCTTACGCCGTCAGCGGCATTTTGTCGATCAGCTTGTCGAGCGTGATCGGATAGTCGCGCACGCGCACGCCGGTGGCGTTGTAGATCGCGTTGGCGATCGCCGCGCCCACGCCGCAGATGCCCAGCTCGCCGACGCCCTTGGCCTTCATCGGCGACGAGATCGGATCGGTCTCGTCCAGGAAAATCACTTCCTGGTGCGGAATGTCGGCGTGCACAGGCACTTCGTAGCCGGCTAGATCGTGGTTGACGAAGAAACCGACGCGTTTGTCGACCACCAGATGTTCCATCAACGCGGCACCGGCGCCCATCGTCATCGCACCGATCACCTGGCTGCGCGCCGACTTCGGATTCAGAATCCGCCCGGCCGCGCACACCGCCAGCATGCGGCGGATGCGGGTTTCGCCGGTGTAGGCATCGACGGCGACTTCGACAAAGTGCGCGCCGAACGTCGATTGCTGGTATTTCTTGTCCAGGTCGCCGTATTCCATGGTGTCCTCGGCAACGATCTCGCCACCTTTCGCGGCTTCCTGCAAGCTGACCGTGCGGCCGCCGGCGCGGATGGCGCCGCCGGTGAACTCCGCTTCGGTGGGATTGAAGCCGACCTTTTGCGCGATCGCCTCGCGCAGCTTGACGCAGGCGGCGTAGACGCCGGCCGTCGAGCTGTTAGCGCCCCACTGCCCGCCCGAACCGGCCGAGACCGGGAAGTCGGAGTCGCCAAGGCGCACCACGACTTTATCTATCGTCAGGCCCATCATCTCGGCGGCGGTCTGCGCGATGATGGTGTAGGTGCCGGTGCCGATGTCGGTCATGTCGGTCTCGACGGTGACAATGCCCTTGCTGTCCAGACGCACGCGCGCCGCCGACGTCATCACCATATTGTTACGGAAGGCGGCGGCGACGCCCATGCCGACCAGCCAGCGGCCGTCGCGCACCTTGCCCGGCTGCACGTTACGCTTGCTCCAGCCGAACTGGTCGGCGCCGGTGCGCAGGCATTCGACCAGGCGGCGCTGCGAGAACTTGCGCTCGCGCTTGGCGGGATCGTGCGTGACGTCGTTGATGATGCGGAACGTCACCGGGTCCATCTTGAGCTTTTCGGACAGCTCGTCGACGGCGATTTCCAACGCCATCAAGCCCGGCGCCTCGCCCGGCGCGCGCATGGCGTTGCCTTCCGGCAGGTCGAGCACGGCCAGGCGCATCTTGGTCATGCGGTTGGCGCCCGCGTACAACAGTTGCGTCTGGTTGACGGCGGTTTCCGGTTTGCCGTCCGGCAGGTCGCCGGACCAGCTTTCGTGGCCGATGGCGAGGATCTTGCCTTCGCGGCTGGCGCCGATG
>DASVTJ010000367.1:0-2741 GCA_036387635.1 Duganella sp. | reverse complement strand
GTCGGCGCGCCAGCGCAGGCACAGCTGGGCGCCGTCCATGATCGGCATCATGTAGTCCGACACCACCACGTCCGGGCGCTCGCGCGCGGCCGACGCCAGCGCCTCGGCGCCGTTGCCGGCGGTGCGCACGCGGTAGCCGCGATACTCGAACAGCATCGTGTACGCCGACAGGACGTCGAACTCGTCGTCGACCACCAGGATGAGCTTTCCATCCGGGTTGGCGTCCATGATCGCTGGGGTTTCGCTCATGTCGTCTCGCTATAGCGTCTGCGGCGGCACCACGGGGCCGGAGACGGCGCCCTCGATCGTCATGCCGTGGTTGGAGATGAGCAGGATGTGGTTGGCCGCGTCGTAGCTGTTTTCGCGCAGCTTGAGCACGCCGATCTGGCGGCGGTTGATGCCGCGCACGTCGACATAGCGCAACAGGATGATGTTCTCGAACAGCATCGAGGCCGACACTTCGCTGTGCGCCGGGCCCTGGCCGAAGTACGGCAGTTCCTGCGTGAAGAAGCTGGTGACGTTGCGGCAGCGTAGTTCATTGACGAGCGCGGCCAGGAACGAGCGCGAACGCCCCTCGTGGATGACGATCTCGCGCAGGCCGTCGAGGCCGTCCATCAGCAGGCGCGAGACGCCGCGCCGCTCGACGTTGGTCAGCATGTTCTGGGCCAGGCCGTCGACCAGCACCTCGAGCGGCGGGTGCCAGATGATCTCGAGCGCGCCGCTATTGAAATACGGCGTCATGTCCATGCCGACGCTGATCGATTTTTCCAGCAGCCGCGCCGGCGACTCGTAAAAGCCGGCGATCAGGCAGTTCTCGCCGCGGCGCAGGCCGTCGTAGATGAAATGCATGCCCATCAAGGTCTTGCCGACGCCGGGGTTGCCCAGCAGCGCCGTGGTCGAGCCGCGCGCGACGCCGCCGTTGGTGAGCTTGTCCCAGCCTTCGATGCCGAAGCCGAGGCGCTCGCGCGACACGGCCGGCGCGTCCGACATGCTGCTGACGGCCTCGAGGCGCGGATAGATGGCCACGCCATCCTCGCCGACCTCGAACGCGTGGCGTCCGAGCAGGTGTTTGCTGCCGCGCAGCTTGAAGACCTTGATTTCGCGCACCAGCTGTAAGCCCTGCTCGTATTGACTCAGCTCGATGAGCCCATCGACCAGCGTGTTTTCCGAGTCGGCCACGTTGCCTTCGGTGGGCGAGAGCAGGAAGGTGGTGCATTCCATCGTCGCCACCAGCGAGTTGAGCGACAGCATGAATTCGGACAGCGCCACGTCCGACGGCTTGGCCTCGCGCACGGTGCGAAAGCCGTCGATGATCATGATGTCGGGGCGCTGGTCGGCCAGGGTGGCGGCGATCGATTTGAGCAGCTCGCGCAGGCCGCCCTTGAGCAGCTCGTTGTAGGCGCCGAGGAAGACGATGCGTTCGCCGATCAGCCGCTCGTCGAAGAACGAGAAGCTGCTCAGGTGGTTGATCATCTTGTTGTGGGTTTCGGCGATCAAGGTCAGGATCAGTACCTTCTTGCCCTGGCGCGCGTGCTCGAACCCGATCTGGCACGCCAGCGTGGTTTTGCCGCTGCCGGCCAGGCCCTGGATCAGATACAGGCTGTGGGCCGGAAAGCCGCCGCCCAGGATCTGGTCGAAGCCGGACACGCCGGTCTTCAACAGTGGCATGCGCACTGCCGGTTGGGCGATGTAGGAAGAAAAGGTAGTCATGTCCGCTCTCAGGGGTTCGTCACCCACGATGTGCTACGTGTGCAGACGGCAATATTACGGCTGTGTAAAAGGATGTTACACGGTAGCACATGGGAATTATAGCGGGCAATGGATAAAGCCCGCGTACGCCAACACACCCACGGCGGCAGGTGTTGATTTTTTTGTCAGGCGTGAGCTTAGCCGATGAAGGAGTCGAATTGCAAGTCGAACTCTTGCAGCGCTTTTTGGGCGTTTTGCATTTTTTTGCGGAATTCCGGGCCGCGCTGCAAGGCCAGGCCGACGGCCAGCACGTCGATCACCACCAGGTAGGCCAGGCGCGCCGAGATCGGCGTGTACGGGTCAATATTGAAAATCAAGTCGATCGGAATGAGCACCGTGGCCAGGTCGGCCAGCGGCGTTCCCGACGGCGCCAGTACGATCACCTCGGCACCGCCGCGGCGCGCCAGCTTGATCGAACGCACCAAGGACGGGCTGTTGCCGCGTTGCGAAATAGCCACGACGGCGTCGCCGGGGCGCAACAGTGCGGCGGCGATGCTGTGGATGTGCGGGTCGGAATAGGCCACGGTCGGCACGCCGGAGCGAAAGAACTTGTGCTGGGCGTCGGCGGCGACGATGCCGGACGTGCCCTGGCCATAAAACTCGATGCGGTTGGACCTCGACAGGATGTCGAGCGCCTTCTGGATGGCGTCCGGGTCGAGGTTGTTGCGCAGGTCGAGCAGGGTGTTGATCGAGCGGCTGCAGATTTTGTTCACCAGGTCGGCCGCGAGGTCGTCCTGGGTGGGCTGCTCGTTGAGGCCGGGCAGGGCCAGCGCCAGCCCCTGCGCCAGCTTCAGTTTGAACTCGTGCCAGCCGTCGTAGCCCAGGGTGCGGCAAAAGCGCACCACGGTCGGCTCGGACACCTGGGCGCTTTTGGCCAGCGCCGTGATGTTCTGGCTGACCGTCTGGCCGGGGTGGTCGAGCACCGCCAACGCGACTTTGCGCTCCGATTTGGAGAGCGAGTCGAGCTGGGTGCGGATCGAGTCGAGCAGCAT
>DASVTJ010000366.1:0-2842 GCA_036387635.1 Duganella sp. | reverse complement strand
GTCTTGCGGACGGCGCCCGCCCCAGTACAAGATCATCGGCCGCTGCGAATCCTGCGCGCGCAGGTGCTCGACGATCGCCTTGATCGGCGCGAAGCCGGTGCCGGAGGCCAGCAGCACCATCGGCTTGTCGGTATCCTCGCGCACGAAGAAGGTGCCCATCGGTCCTTCAAAGCGCAGGATGTCGCGCTCCTTCATCGTGCCGAACACCTGGTCGGTGAACATCCCGCCCGGCAGGTGGCGGATGTGCAAGGTCAGCGGCTGGTCCTGGTCCGGCGGCGACGCCAGGCTGTAGCTGCGGCGCTTGCCGTCGCGCAGCATGAATTCGATATACTGGCCGGCGCGGAACTTCAGCGTCTCGTTGGCCGGCAATTGCAAGGTCATCACGACCACGTCCGGCGCCACTTTTTCCAATGTCGCGACGCGCGACGGCATCTTGCGGATAGGATAGTCGTCGCTGCCGGCCACTTCGCGCGCTTCGATCACCAGATCCTCGTGCGCGGTGGCGCAGCAGAACAGCGAATAGCCGGCCGCTTCGTCTTCCTTGCTCAGCGCGCGTTCCTGGTGCGCCTTGTGCGTGACCGAGCCCGACAGGACCTTGCCCCTGCAAGAGCTGCAGGCGCCGTTCTTGCAGCCGTAGGGAAGGCCGACGCCGGCGCGTATGGCCGCTGCCAGCACGGTTTCGTCTTCCTCGCAGCTGAACTGGTGGCCGCTGGGCTGTACTGTAATTTGAAACGTCATACAATCCTTCAGATGAAAAACATCAAGCTAATCAATAATAACGACCATTCCTGCGACCACTCGCGCGCATTCAACCGGCCGCGTCTCTTGATCGTCGGCTGCGGCGACGTCGGCATGCGCCTGTTGCCGCTGCTGCGGCGCCATTTCCGCGTCTTTGCCACCACCAGCCAGCCCGAGCGCCGCGCCCAGTTGCGCGCGCTGGGCGCGGTGCCGCTGGTGGTCGATCTCGACCATCCCGCCAGCTTGCGCCGCCTGTCGGGACTGGCCCGATACGTGGTGCATCTGGCGCCGCCTCCTGCCGACGGCGCGCTGGACCGCCGCACGCGGAATCTGACCGCCATTTTACCTGAGCAAGGCCGGATGGTTTATGTCAGCACCACCGGCGTGTACGGCGATTGTGGCGGCGCCTTCTTCGACGAGACGCGTCCGGTGGCGCCGCGCAACCCGAGGGCCACGCGCCGCGTCGACGCGGAAGCGGTGCTGCGGCGCTGGGCAGTACGCGCCGGATCGGATTTGTCCATCTTGCGGGTGCCGGGCATTTATGGCGCGGAGCGCTTGCCGGTCAAGCGTTTGCAGTTGGGAACGCCGGCGTTGATCGCCGCCGACGATGTGTACACCAACCACATCCACGCCGACGATCTTGCCGCGATCATCGTCGGCGCGCTGTTCGGTGGCTTGCCAAACCGTGTCTACCATGCGGTCGACGATAGCGATATGAAGATGGCCGAGTATTTCGACGCGGTGGCCGATGCGTTCGGCATGGCGCGCCCGCCGCGTTTGCCGCGTGCGCAATTGCAACAGTTGATCACGCCGGCGCTGCTGTCGTTCATGTCGGAGTCGCGACGCCTGAGCAACGGCCGCATCAAGCGCGAGCTGGGCGTGCGGCTGCGTCATCCGACCGTGGGCGGGATGCTGGCGGAAATGAAGCCGGCGGCTTGATCACGCGGCGGACCAGCCGCCCTCGTCATCGCGCCAAGGCGGCGCGAAATTTGCTTACTTCGTTTAATGCTTACTTCTTTTGCTGCACGCGGCGCTGTTGCTGTTTGCGCTGCGTCTGATTGCGGTTTTGCTTGGCTTCGTACAGGGCGGCGGCGTCTTTCTTTGCCTGTTCGGGGGTGCGCATTTCCTCATTGTCGTCGTGCGCGACAAAATATTCGGCATCTTGCGCGTCGACCACCAGTTTGATCGCGGCGGCGTCGTCGAGGTCATAGATTTCGGTCAGCAGGGTGGTTACCTCATCGAGAAATTCTTCGTAGGTCATGGGCGCCTTAGTGTTGTTGGAGTGCGATTGTTGGGCCAGCCAGCGGCGGGAAAGCATCATTTTAAACGACCAGCCCTGTCCGAGCGTTGCTAGCCTCACATAGCGGCGTCGCGCCGCTTGTGGCGGCGAGGTGAAACGGTGTAAAAAGAGTCATGGTGTTAAGACAATGCAAGCCTTTCAGGGGTTTTTGTGTCAGAATAACAAGACCACTTGCATGACGCGCATCAACAAATCTGGCGCTTGATGCGATATTGTAACCATTCATTCAGGAGGAGCCCGCCTATGCCAGCCACTTCGCATCCGACCAAAGAACAGGTGCGGGCTTACATGCGGTTGCGCGAATGCGACCGTCGTCCGCCGCCGACGCCACAGGAAATCCGTCGCCAGTTGCGATGGCATGGCACCGGCGTTCCGATCGAATTCGGGGCCGCCTCGACCTTTCTTCTGCCTGGAACCATTGCGCAACTGGCCACCTTGATGGCCGTCGAATGGTGCTTTATAGCCGCCGGCCTGAGCAGCTCCAACTGACGCCAACAACATCTTTACAATCTTTTATACCCTTTCTTGCAACAAATTTCTTCCTACCATAAGAAATGGGTGTAAAATCTATCGAAATATCACGGAAATGTAGCGCGCGTTAGCCGTTCGTTAACAGAACGTGTATTATCGCGGCTAAGCACTAGAAACCGACATAAACGTCTGTGTTTTGTAGTGCTTCACTGGTAATTGAGCTAAAAATTTTATTTACCCAAGTGTCGTTTTTTTGCAAAACGGCTACGAACCTACTTAAAACATTATGTCTATCAAAGAAATCACCGCATCGCCTACGTACAACCCGAACCG
>DASVTJ010000365.1:0-22371 GCA_036387635.1 Duganella sp. | reverse complement strand
ACCAACACCAACGGCCTGCACCGCTGGGACGAGGCGCGCCGGCGCTTCGTCGCCATCCCGGCCGATCCGCACCAGCCGGCCGGCAACGAGGTATCGAGCCTGTTCCAGGACCACACCGGCACCTTGTGGGTGGGCACGTGGACGGCCGGGGCGCGGCGCGCCGACCTCGCCAGCGGCGGCTTCGGCCGCTACTTCCACATCCCCGGCGACGCCCGCACCTTGCACGACAACCGCATCTACGGCATCAGCGGCGACGGCAAGGGCGGCCTGCTGCTGGCCGGCCTGGGCGGCATCGACCGGCTCGATCCGGCCAGCGGCAAGGTCACGCGGCTGCGCGGCGACGCCCGCCTCGACCGCCACATGCACAACAAGGAACTGGTGCTGGCGGTCCACCGCGACGCGCGCGGCGCCACATGGATCGGCACCAGCGCCGAGCTGGGCCGGTTCGATCCCGAGAGCGGGCGCTATCGCTCACACGACTTTCCCGGCCCGGACCCCAACAGCGGTTCGATCACGCACATTGCCGGCGACCGCGCCGGCAACCTGTGGGTGGCAAGCCGGGGCGGGCTGCACCGGATCGACGGCGCCGGCGGTCCCGACCGCACTTTCCGCCACGACGCCCGCGACAGCGCCAGCCTCAGCGACGACTGGGTGCGCATGACGCTGGAAGACGCGCACGGCGCGATCTGGGTCGCCACCGACAACGGCCTCAATGTCCTCGATCCCGGCAGTGGCGTGTTGCGCCGGTTCCGCCACGATCCGGCCGACGCCACCAGTCTGAGCAGCGACCGCGTGCAGTCGCTGTTCCAGGACAGCCAGGGCACGCTGTGGGTCGGCACCAACGGCGGCCTGAACCGATTGGTGCGCGACGCCGGCGGCGCCATGCATTTTCGCCGCTACACCACGCGCGACGGCCTGGCCGACGATTCGATCGGCGCCATCCTGGAGGCGGACGACGGCCAGCTCTGGCTCAGCAGCGCCAACGGCATCTCGCGCATGGACCCGCGCCGCGCCACGTTCAAGAATTACTCGGCGCGCGACGGCATGATCGAAGGCTACTACTTTGCCGGCTCGGCCTATCGCGACGACGACGGCACCATGTACTTCGGCGGCGTCAACGGCCTGACCGCGTTCCACCCGGCCGCCATCCGCGACAATCCCTACGCGCCGCCGGCCGTGGTGACGGCGATGCAGGCCGGCGGCCAGTCGCTGCGGCCCAGCGTCGCGCCGGCCGGCCTGACGCTGGCGCACGGCGCCGCCGCCCTCAGCTTCGAGTTCGCCGCGCTGCACTACAGCGATCCGCAGCGCAACCGTTTCCGCCACCGGCTGCTCGGCTACGACCGCGACTGGACCGAAAGCGATGCCAGCAAGCGCGTCGCCAGCTACACCAATCTCGACCCCGGCCATTACGTGTTTCAAGTGCAGGCCGCCAACAAGGATGGGCTGTGGGGCCAGCCTTCGCCGCCGCTGTCGTTCGAGGTCGAGCCGCCTTTCTGGCAGCGCTGGTGGTTTCGGCTGGGCGGCGCGGCCGCGCTGTTGACGTTGGTATGGGCGAGTGACCGCGCGCGCGCCGGCATGCACGCGCGCCGCCGGCGCGAGCTGGAAACGCAAGTGGCGGCGCGCACCGCCGAGGTGCTCCAGCAAAAGGATGCGCTCGAGACGGCGCAAGCCCAGTTGCAGCGCTATCTGGAAGACCGCGAGCGCCTGTTCATTTCGATCTCGCACGATTTGCGCACGCCGATCACGCGTCTGAAATTGCGCTCGGAACTGCTCGAGGACGACGCCGTGCGCGACGAATTCCACGAAGACCTGGACGACCTCGACATGATGGTCAAGGGTGCGCTGCAAACCGTCAAGGACAGCGACATCCACGAAAACACCACCGCCGTGCGGCTCGACGCGCTGATCGGGCGCATGTTGCGCGGCGCGCAGCTGGCCGGGCACGAGATCGCTTACACGCCGGCCGGCCTGACCGTGCAGGCCAAGCCGCTGGCGCTCAAGCGCGCGATCGGCAACCTGCTCGACAACGCGCTGTTTTACGGCAAGCGCGCCGGCATCGCCATCGAGCGGCGCGACGGCATGGTGCGCATCGCCATTCGCGATGACGGTCCCGGCGTGCCGGCCGACGCGCTGGCCAAGCTGTTCGATCCGCATGTGCGGCTGGAGCACGGGCGCGCGCAAAACGCCTCCGGCCTGGGCTTGGGACTGGGCATCGCGCGCGGCATCGTCGAAGCGCACGGCGGAAAATTGGTGCTGGAAAACCACCCGGAGGGTGGCTTGCTTGCCACGATCCTGCTGCCGGGCCACGCCGCTTCGTAACGATTTGTGAAGTTTCGGCCCGCCACGGCCGCGCGCATGGCACGGGTTTCCGGGCGCGCCGCCCGCGCGCCCGGCGCTTGTGTAAAGAAGCGTAAGCGCGGTCACGGTCCGAAAAATAGATTGTTCATTGAAATCAACGGCTTGCGGTGTTTAGTCGACGCGGGGTCCATCCGTTGCGGCCGCTTGTCGGGGCGTGATAGTGTCTGTCTGTCCCGACCATCGAGCGAATCGCCCATGCCTGCTGCCTTGCCCGTTCTGCCCCGCCAACGTATCGCCTCGGTCGACGCGATGCGCGGGCTGACCTTTCTGGTCATGCTGTTCGTCAATTGCCTGTCCGGCGCCAGCGGCGTTCCTTACGGCATCCAGCATTTCGCGGCCGATGTCGACGGCATGAGCCTGGCCGATATCGTCTTTCCCGCATTTTTGTTCGTGGTCGGCACCTCGATTCCCTTCAGCCTGAACCACCGCGTCGCCGAGCCGGGCGGGTTGAGCAAGACGCTGCGCCAAGTGTTCGCGCGCGCGTTCGGCCTGATCGTCATCGGCTTTTTCATGGTCAACACGGAGGAGGGCTACAACGAAGCGGCGATGGGCATGTCGATCGCGTTGTGGGCGCTGTGCTTTTACGGCGCCGTGCTGCTGACGTGGGGCACCTACCGTTTTTCGCGGCCGGTGCTCAACCACCTGGTGCGCGGCGCCGGCGTGCTGGCGATCATCGCGCTGGCGCTGGTCTATCGCAGCGGCGCCGACGGCGAAGGCTGGATGACGCCGGCGTGGTGGGGCATCCTCGGCTGCATCGGCTGGGCTTACCTGATATCCAGCATCATCTATTTGTGCGGACGGGGACGCGTGGCCGTGTTGGCGCTGTCGGTGGCCGGCTGCGTGCTGTGGTTCGCGCTCAGCCGCGCTTACGACGGCAACGGCGTGCTGGCGATGCACGCCACGCATACCTCCATCGTCTTGTGCGGCGCCGTGTGCGTACTGCTGTTTTTCGCCGGCACGCCCGGCGGCGATGCCAGCCGCCGACTTGCGGCCGGCATCGCACTGGCGGCGGTGCTGGCGCTGTGCGCCTTTCTGCTGCATCAGATTTATCCGATCTCCAAGATCGGCGCCACGCCGCCGTGGGCGCTGTATTGCGCGGCCCTGTGCAGCGGCCTCTTCGCGCTGCTGTACTGGCTGATCGAGGTGCGCGGCGTGTCGCGCTGGACCGCGCTGGTGCAGCCGGCCGCCGCCAATCCGCTGATCACCTATCTGCTGCCGGTGGTGCTGGCCACGCTGATGCATTACCTGCACCTGCGCTGGTGGCCGGCGCTGACGCATGGCGCCGGCGCCATCGCTTTCTCGATGCTGTTCGCCGCCGCCGTGGTGGCGCTGGTGTCCGTGCTCAACAACTACAACGTTAAACTGAAACTCTAAGATGTCGACCTCTGTTTCCTCACGCAACCTGGCGCTGGACGTTTTTCGCGGCTTGACACTGGCGTTGATGATCGTCGTGAATACGCCCGGTGGCAACACCAACTACGGGCCGCTCGAGCACGCGGTCTGGCACGGCTTTACGCTGACCGATCTGGTGTTCCCGTCGTTTTTGTTCGTGGTCGGCGCCGCCATGAGCCTGAGCATGAAGAAATTCGCCGGCCAGGACGATGCGTCTTTCCTGAAAAGCGTGGCGCGTCGCGGCGGCCTGATCTTCCTGTGCGGCTACCTGCTGTACTGGTTCCCGTTCTTTACGCCAAGCTTCGAACTGGCGCCGATCGCCGCCACCCGCGTCATGGGCGTGTTGCAGCGCATCGGGCTGTGCTACCTGCTGGCGGCGGTGATCGTGCGCTACGGCGGCATGCGCGGCGCGCTGGAGTTCAGCGTGGCTGCCTTGCTCGGTTATTGGTGGATGCTGGCGTATTTCGGCGACTACACGCTGGCCGGCAACGCCGTGCTCAAGCTGGACCTCGCCGTGCTGGGGGCGCCGCACATGTACAAAGGCGAAGGCATTCCCTTCGATCCGGAAGGCATCCTCAGCACCTTGCCGTCGATCGTCAACGTGCTGGCGGGCTACGCGGCCGCCGTCTGGCTGTCGCGCATGGGCCGCACGCCGCGCGCGGTGCTGGCGCTGGCGGCGGCCGGCGGTGCCTGCCTGCTGCTGGCGTACGGCTGGGATGTGCTGTTGCCGATCAATAAGAAACTGTGGACCAGCTCCTTCGTGGTTTGCACCGTCGGGTGGGATCTGCTGATCCTCGCCGCGCTGGTGTGGGTGATCGATGTCGCCGGCCTGCGCTTCGGCCTGCGGTTCTTCGAAGTCTTCGGCAAGAACACCTTGTTCATTTATCTGCTGGCGGACGTCGCCGTCGTCATTCTGGCGCGCGTGCAGATCGGCGGCATCACGCTGTACCGATGGCTGTATGAAACCCTGTTCCTGTCGTGGGCCGAGCCGTTCCGTGCCTCGTTGTTGTTCGCGCTCGCTTACATGCTGGCGTGCTGGCTGGTGGCCCACGTGATGGACCGCCGCAAAATCTATGTCAAACTTTAAATACGGGAATTCCATGCGCGTACGATCATTGTTCACCCGGGCGGCGGTCGCCGCCTTGTTCGCCGGCGCCGCTTCGGCCACGGTCGCCATTGGCACCGCCGCCCCTGCTGAAACCGTTCCTGCCGCCAAGGCTTCGGGCGATAGCATGCAGGTTGGCTCCTATTACACCGCATGGAGCATCGAAAAAGGCTTCCGCCTCAAGCAGTTCGATCAATCGAAGGCGGCGGCCGGCTTCACCTTCCTGGTCTACGCGTTCGAGAACGTCTACCCGACGGCCGACGGCGGCGCCCGCTGCGAAAGCGGCCGCGACGTGCCCGACACCGGCGACGGCATGGGCATGCGCGCGACCTTCGATTACGCGCGCCGTTTCGGCGCCGATGAATCGGTCGACGGCAGCGCCGACAAGGCGGGCCAGCCGTTGGCGGGCAACTTCAACCAGATCGCCCAGCTCAAGAAGCGCCATCCGCAATTGAAGGTGCTGGTCGCGCTGGGCGGCGGCGAATGGTCGCGCTTCTTCCCGGCCGGCGCCGCCACGCCGGCCAAGCGCAGCGCGCTGGTGGCCTCGTGCATCGACCTTTACCTGCGCGGCAACCTGCCGATGCTCGACGGCCATGGCGGCAAGGGCGCCGCCGCCGGCATCTTCGACGGCATCGACCTGGACTGGGAGCATCCGGGACCGAACGACAAGGCCAACTTCACGCTGCTGCTGGAAGAATTCCGCCGTCAGCTCGACGCGTTGGGTAAAGAGTCCGGTAAAGAATCCAGCAAGGGCGCGGCGAAGCATTACCTGCTGACGGCGGCGGTCAACAGCACTGCCGAGAAGGCGCGCTACGTCGATCCGGGCGCCTACAGTCGCTCGCTCGACTGGATCAACCTGATGACGTACGACTTCAAGGGCGCCTGGAAGGCCAAGGGGCCGACCGGCTTCCAGTCCAACCTGTATCCGGACCCGGCCAGCGGCGACGCCAGTCCGTTGAGCGTCGATACCGGCGTGCGGCGCTTCCTCGACGCCGGTGTGCCGGCCCGCAAGATCGTCGTCGGCGTACCGTTTTACGCGCGCGGCTGGAGCGGCGTGACGCCCACCAATAACGGCTTGTACCAGGCCGCGCAAGGCCCGGCGCAAGGCTTCGAGGAGGGCGCCGAACAATACTCGACCATTTCCGCGCGCAAACTGCCCGGCTTCTACCATCCGGTGGCGCGCCAATGGTGGACCTTCGCCGATGGCACCTTCTGGACTTACGACGATCCGCGCGTGATCCGTGAAAAAGCCGAGTACACGCGCCAGCGCGGCCTCGGCGGCATGATGTCGTGGTCGCTGGACCAGGACGACGCCGACTTCGCGCTGTCGCGCGCCATGCTGGACGTGCGCCGCGCGCCGTGACACGCCGGCGTCGGGCGGTCTCGCGGCCGGCCCTGGTCGTCGCAGCTGCGGTGATCGCCGCGGTGATCGCCGCAGCGGTGGCCGCCGGCGCCGGCGCCGGCATCGGCTTCGCGCAAGAGGCGTCGCCCGGCGCGCCCGCGCGCATCCTGGCCGGCTATTACCCCGCCTGGGCCGCGGCGCCCGCGCGCCTGCGCGACCTCGACCCGCATTACGGCGTGGTGTACCTGTTCGCCGCCCGCCCGGTCGGCGGCCCGCCCGGCACCACCGGCGCCGTCTACTGGACGCCGCCCGGCGACGGCCGTGGCGCGGCCAAATACTTCAACGCCGACCTGCAATATGTCCGCAAGATACAAGGCCGCAAGATCATCCTGTCGGTCGGCGGCGACGGCAACGGCATGAGTTTCCCCAACCGCGCCAAGTCGCGCGCCTTTGTCGACAGCATCGTCGCGCTGCACCGCCAGTTCGGCGGCTTCGATGGCCTCGACTGGAACACCTTCCAGGCCGCGCAGCGTCCGGACACGGCGGAAATGATCTGGATCAGCCTGGAACTCAAACGCCGCTTTTCCGGCTTCATCATCAGCGCCCCGCCGGCGCCATGGAACAGCGCCGACCAGCGCTTTTGCCTCGACATGCTGCGCGCCGGCGCGCTGGACTACGCCGCGCCGCAGTACTACGACGGCCCCAATCTGGCCGATCCGGATTACGTGGTCGCCAACGCGGAGGAATGGGTGCGCCTGCTGGGCGCCGAACATGTGGTGGTCGGCTTCGGCATCAACAACGCGGCCAACTTCATGAGCGAGGCGCAGGTGGCCGCCACGTGGCGCGCGCTGCGGCTGCGCCATCCGGGCCTGCGCGGCGCCTTCAACTGGGAGCTCGATACCGACGAGCGCCAGGGCTGGCCGTTCGCCCGCAAGATCGGCCCGCTGGTTTTGCAGCCGACCCTACGTAAATAGTTTATATCGTTTTTTCGGTCGCCTCGCTTCGTTGTTGCAATCGTGGTACACGGCTCTGTAATGAATTGTAAGGATTTGCACGATTGTTAGAGCGATACGGTGGAAGCGTATCCAGCGCTTCTGTCCGGTACGTAAGGAAGTGTAAGCAGCATCGGCGGCGCCGAAAAAATTATTCAATGGATTCAATAACTTGGCTGTTTTCCTTTGGCTTCGGTGGGGGCATGGTCTGGCCGCCGCGCCAATGTTAATGTTGAAACACGGCGTCGGATCACAGGCGGCCGGCAGCGGGCAAGCAGTTGGGATTTCAATCGAGATGACGGCTCCAGCCGTCACGCTACCAAGAGGAAAGAGCATGTTTCATTTGAATCGCAGGAAGACCTTGATCAGCACGGCGGTTGCCGGCGCGCTGGCGGCGTTGGCCGCGCCCGGCCTCGTCGTCGCGCAGGAGGCGGCCACACCGGCGCCCGACGCCATCCAGGAAGTGATGGTCACCGCCACGCGCTACAGCACCTCGCTGTTGAAGACGCCGGTGGCGGTGTCGGCGCTGACGCAGGAAGACCTGACCCGGCAGGGCGTGGTCAACGTCAAGGCCTTGTCCGGCGAAGTGCCCAACCTGCAACTCGGCGGCGCGGTCGACGGCAGCTCCGGCGTGCAGATCGCCATTCGCGGCGTGTCCAACTCCGACTTCACCGAGATCGGCAACCCGGCCGTCGGCCTGCACGTGGCCGGCATCTACTCGCCGCGTCCGCAGGGCGCGCTGGCGCTACTGTTCGATCTGGACCGGCTGGAAATCCTGCGCGGCCCGCAAGGCACGCTGTTCGGCCGCAACTCGACCGGCGGCAGCATCAACATCATTCCAGCCAAGCCGGAGATCGGCAGCAAGGCCGGCAGCGCCGAGCTGGACGTGGGCAGCTACAACCTGCGCCAGTTGTCGGTGGTGCAGAACATCCCGGTCAACGACCGCTTTGCGATGCGCTTCACGGCGATGGGCGTCAAGCGCGACGGCTGGATCAACCAGCGCCAGGACACCTACGACGTCAACATGCCGTCCAAGGGTTTTCCGGCCGACGGCATTCCCGACACCGACCAGCGCCACAACGCCAAAGTGGGCAAGAGCGACTATTACAGCAACCGCGACCAGTGGGCCGCGCGCCTGTCGGGCCTGTGGAAGGTGACTGACAACCTGCAATGGCTGGTCTCGTACGAAAACTTCCAGAACAACGACGCCGGCGACATCGCCCTCAAGGATTGCAAGCAGGCGGCCGGCACGCCGTACGCCTGCACCGGCGGCAAATACGACGTGTCCATCAACGTGCCGGGCATCACCGACATGTCGATCCGCACCTTGCGCTCGAACCTGCTGTGGACCGTCAACAAGCAGACCGACATCGAATACAGCTACGCGCACGCGGTGCAGCGCCGCTTCCAGCAGCAGGACAGCGACGGCGGCTACCAGCCGATCGAGGCCGACGTCGACGCCACGCCGGCCACCGGCGGCGACCACTGGCCGGTGGTCGACAACGCCACCTATACGATGGGTTCGAAATTCGCGTCCGACGTGCACGAGCTGCAACTGCGCCAGAATTTCGGATCGCTGCGCTATGTGGCCGGGCTGTTCTACATGAAAGAGAAGAACGCCATCGACTATGGCCAGGACTTCCTCAATCAAGGCCCGAGCGGCTACCCGTACGCCAACTATTACCACCAGCCCGACCGCCAGGCCGAATCGAAGGCCGTGTTCGCGCAGGCCGACTGGCAGTTCACGCCGACCTGGAACTTCACGCTGGGCGCGCGCATGAGCCGCGACTCGCGCGCCGACAAGAATGGCCAGTACTGGGAATCGTACGGCACCGATTACTTCAACGGCGCGCCCGCGCCCGGCGGCCCCGGCACGCCCGGCTACACCGGCGTCAACTCCAGCCTGCTCAAGCCCGGCATGGGCGCCTACTACGGCAGCGGCGCCTTCCCGGCCGCCTCGCAGATCAGCGAGCACTCGGATTCATGGAGCAAGGCCACCGGCCGCGTCGGCCTGACCTGGCAGCCGACCGCGCGCACGATGCTGTACACGTCGCTATCGACCGGCTACAAGGCCGGCGGCTTCAACGACCGCTTCAACCTGTGCGGCACCGAGCTCGACGCCAATGGCAAACCGTACGATTGCGCCCAAGGCCCGGCCGGACCGCAGTATTCGTTTTTGCCGTACAAGCCGGAGACCGTCACCAACCTGGAGTTCGGCTACAAGGGCAAGATGCTCGACGACCGCCTGACGTTGTCGGCCACCGTGTTCTACAGCCGCTACAAGGACATGCAGGTGACCGGCCAGCACACGGTCGGGCGCAGCAAGCGCACCTGTGACGCCGACCAGCCGGCCTGCGACGCGGTGATCAGCTGGTGGTCGACGCAGAATGTCGGGCGCGCCAACATCAAGGGGCTGGAGCTGGAAGGCCAGTACCGCCCATGGCGCGACGCCCGCGTCACGTATTCGGCCTCGCTGCTGAGCGCGAAGATCGCCGATTACCCGACCTATAGCGACGACATCGGCTGCGACGCCCGCGCCGCCCAGGGCGTGACGCCGTGCCCGGATTACTACAGCGGCAGCGATCCGGCGCTGGCCCAGCTGCGTCCGTACAACGTCACCGGCAACACGCTGCCGTACGCGCCGCCGAAGAGCATGAACCTGAGCTTCTCGCAGGACTTCTATTTCAGCAACGGCTGGTCGCTGACGCCGTGGGTGCAGGCGCGCTGGCAGGACAAGGTTTATTTCTCGCTGCGCAACCTGGACACGCCGCATCTGTCCGACTCGCAAAAGCCGTACAGCCAGGTCGATGCCTCGCTGCGGCTGGCGACGCCAAGCGGCGCCAAGTTCCCGTGGCATGCCGAGCTGTACGTGCGCAACCTGGGCCAGGTGCGCGCCAAGACCTGGGCCGGCATCGGCGGGCCGCAGCAAACCTTTACCGTCGCGGCGTACAACGATCCGCGCGTGGTGGGGCTGCGCGTGGGCACCGAATGGTAGGCGCGGCGCTCGACGGGCTCGACCAAGCCGCTTGAATCTCAGTGGCAATGCAGCAAGCGGCGCTCCGTACGCGGAACGCCGGGGGCGAACCCGCCCAGTGTTCCTGTCCTTTCCTTAACCTGGAGAACTAACGTGATCGCTACAAAACCAAGATTCACCCCGTTGCGCGCCATGGTGGCCGCGCTGACCATGGCCGCCGCCAGCCTGGGCGGCAACGCCTCGGCGGCCCCGTTCGTGCTGGCCTACACGGACGGGCAGATCGCCCAGTCCTATACCAATCTGCAAGCGTACTACGGCAGCCTGTCGGCGGTGGGTCTGGGCTCGGCGTACGCCATGCTGGCCAACGGCGCCATCGACAGCAGCGGCGTCACCCCGACCACCAACAACATCATCGGGTTCTCCAAGACCAAGAACTTGCCGGTGTATCCAACCGTGTCCGACTACAGCAACAGCTACGGCGGGTTCGATCCATCGGTCAGCAACGGCTTCCTGGCCACCGCGAGCGGGCGCGCCACCGCCGTGACCAACCTGGTCAATCTGGCTGTCAGCAACAACTTCGCCGGCATCGATATCGACCTCGAAGCCGTGCAGCCGGCGATGAAGACGCAGATGTCGGCGTTCATCAGCGCGCTGGCGACCGGCCTGCATAACCAGAACAAAAAGCTCATCATCAGCATTCCGCCGATGAGCGGCGATGGCGCGCCGTCCTATCTGGCCGGCTACGATTACGCGGCGATTGGCGCGGCGGTCGATTACTTCCAGCTGATGACGTACGACGAGGTCGGCCCGGGCTGGTCGTCGTCGAGCTCGGCCACCTGGCCCGGCCCGGAACTGGGGCTGGACTGGATGAAGGCCAAGCTGGCGTACGCGGTCTCGCGCGTGCCGTCGGCCAAGGTGCTGCAAGGCTTGCCGACGTATGGCTACGATTACAGCACCGGCGGCATCGCTTATTGGAAAGGCGCCAACGGCGTGGCCGGCTACAACGACATCATCGCGGCCCGCTCCGCCACCAAGAAACGCGACGCGGCCTCGGCCACGCCGTACGCGACCTGGGGCACGGTGGTCCAACAGCCGGACGGCACGCCGTGGAGCGCCGCCACCAAGCAGCCGGTGCTGTGGTATGACGATGTGCAAAGCATCACCGCCAAGGCGGCGCTGGTGGGCACGTATGCGCTAGGCGGCACCAGCGTGTGGGCCATGGGCTACGAGGACGGCACGTTCTGGAGCGCGGTCACGGCCGGCATCAATGCCGGCGGCAGCGGCGACGGCAACACCGGCTTCACCGGCACCGGCTATGCGTGGACGGCCAACACCAGCGCCACGGCCAACACCAACAAGGTGGCGGCGCCGGCCGTCAACGACAACAACACCAGCGACACCCTGGTGCTCAACGCCACGGGCGAGGGCGGCGCGCTGAAGTGGCAAGCGGCCGGCGTGACGTTCTCGGCTGCGAAGACGATCACGTCGGCCGTGTTCATCAACGGCGCGCTCGACACATACGGCAACGGCTATTTCGAATCCGGCCTGAGCCTTCAATACACCACCAACGGCACGACTTGGGTAGAATCGGGCTGGACCGTGACGCCCGGCTATCCGAACACCGCCTCGGCCGCGAGCGGAACGTACACCTTCAGCGGCGCGGCCATCGCCGGCGTGACCGGAGTGCGGGTGTCGGGCCGCACCGGCGCCTCGTCGTGGAGCGGCTCGGTCAAGGAAGTCAAGGTCATGGGGCGTTGATGCAGCGTTGAAGTCGAGTTGAAGTTGAGTTGAAGTTGAGCCGCACGCCTGTCGATGGCCCCGGGCGTGCGGTGCGGTTTGCACGGGCCGTGTGTGATTCGTCACGGGGTTTTGCATGCGTTTGAAAACTGTTCTGTTTTTGCTTGCCGGCCTGGGCGGGCCGTTGTCGGCGATGGCGTCGCCGGCGCCGCCATCGGCGCCGGTCGATCCGCTGTTCGTGGTCACGGCGCTGACGGCCGAGGGCAGCTTCACGGCCGGCGTCGAAGGGCCGGCGGTCGATGCCGCCGGCAATATCTATGCGGCCAATTTCGGGCGCCAGCAAGCCATCGGCGTGGTGACGCCGCAAGGCGTGGCGCGCGAGTTGCTGGCGCTGCCTGGCGCGTCGGTGCCGAACGGCTTGCGCTTCGGCCGTGGCGGTGTGCTGTATGTGGCCGATTATGTGGGCCACAACATATTTCGGATCGAACCCGGCCAACTGGTGCCGCGCGTGTTCGCGCACGAGCCGGCCATGAGCCAGCCGAACGACCTGGCCATCACCGCCGAGGGCGTGCTGTACGCCAGCGATCCCGATTGGCAGCGCAACACCGGCAGGGTGTGGCGCATCGGCCGCGACGGCGCGGTCAGCTTGGCGGCGGACAAGCTGGGCACGGCCAACGGCATCGAAGTGAGCCCGGATGGCCGCACGCTGTATGTCAACGAAAGCGTGCAGCGCACTGTTTGGGCGTTCACCATCGGCGCCAACGGGGCGCTGTCGGACAAGCGCTTGCTCAAGCGCTTCGACGATTTCGGCCTGGACGGCATGCGCAGCGATGTCGATGGCAATCTGTATATCACCCGCCACGGCAAGGGCACCGTGGTCAAGCTGGGGCCGGATGGCGCGGTGTTGCGCGAGATCGTCCTGCCCGGTTCAAAGCCCAGCAATATTTGCTTCGGCGGCCCCGACGGCCGCACCGCCTACGTCACGGAAGTCGAGCACGGGAGGCTGCTGCAATTCCGCGTCGACCGGCCAGGCCTCGAGTGGCGGCGCATGCGCGGCCGCCCGTGAAGGCGGCTTCACCGTCGGATCTTCGATCGTCACTTTTACAGCATTTTTCAGAGAGCCATATGCGATTACCTATCCTTGTATCCCTGTTGTGCGTGGCTGGAGCGGTGCAGGCCCAGCACATCGTGCCGCGTCCCGTGCAATTGCAGCGTGGCAGCGGCGAGTACGCGCTGACGTCGTCCACCCGTATCGTCGCCGAAGGCGCGGCGCTGGCCGAGGCGGCCACGCTGCGCGATTATCTGCGTCCGGCCACCGGCTTCGACTTGCCGATCGGCGCGCGCGACGGCGCCGGCGGAGGTGCAATTCGCCTGCGGCTCGACGCCGGCCTGAAAAACCTGGGCAAGGAAGGCTACCGGCTGGTCAGCGACACCCGTGGCGTGACGATCTCGGCGGCCGAACCGTCCGGCCTGTTCTACGGCGTGCAGACGCTGCGCCAGATGCTGCCGGCCGATATCTATCGCAAGGCGGTAGTCAAGCGCAACTGGACCCTGCCGGCGGCGACCATCGAGGACCAGCCGCGCTTTTCGTGGCGCGGCAGCCATCTGGATGTGGTGCGCCACTTCATGCCGAAGAGCTTCGTGCTCAAGCACATTGAATTGCTGGCCCAGCAAAAGCTCAACGTCTTCCACTGGCACCTGACCGACGACCAGGGCTGGCGCATCGAGAT
This sequence comes from Duganella sp., assembly GCA_036387635.1. Taxonomy (GTDB): domain Bacteria; phylum Pseudomonadota; class Gammaproteobacteria; order Burkholderiales; family Burkholderiaceae_D; genus Rugamonas. The sequence continues at coordinate 8,741 of DASVTJ010000365.1, read as the reverse complement.
CAAGCGCTACCCGTTGCTGACGCAGGTTGGCGCGTGGCGCAGCGAGACCCAGCTGACGCCGCGTCCCGGCGATCCGCCCGGCCTGCGCTATGACGGCCAGCCGCACGGCGGCTTCTACACGCAGGACGATATCCGCGAAGTGGTGGCCTACGCCGCCGCGCGCCATATCACGGTGGTGCCGGAGATCGAGATGCCGGGCCACGCGCGCGCCGCCGTCGCCGCCTATCCCGAGCTTGGCAACGTGCCCGGCAGGAAGCTGTCGGTCGGCCGCGAGTGGGGCGTGATTCCGGAAGTGTTCAACGTCGATGACGGCACCATCACCTTCTTGCAGAATGTGCTGGACGAGGTGCTGACCTTGTTCCCGAGCACCTACATCCATGTCGGCGGCGACGAGGTGCCGAAGGTCGAGTGGGCGCGCTCGCCGGCGGTGCTGGCGCGCATGCGTCAGCTGAACCTGGTGCCAGCGACGACCACGCTGCGCGACTTGCAAGAGTATAAGGATGCGCAGGGCAAGCCGGCCGAACATCCGGCCCTGCATCAAGTGCAAAGCTGGTTCATCGGCAAGATGGATGCGCACTTGACGCAACGCGGGCGGCGCCTGATCGGCTGGGATGAAATCCTCGACGGCGGGCTGGCGCCGGGCGCCACGGTGATGAGCTGGCGCGGCGAGGAGGGCGGCATCAAGGCCGCCAACGCCGGTCACGATGTGGTGATGACGCCGGAACGCGAGACCTATCTCGACTACTATCAGGCCGATCCGGCTTCGCCGGGTTTCCGCGAGCCGCCGGCCGCGCGCCAGGTCACGACGCTGGAGCGGGTGTATGCGTATGAGCCGGTCCCGGCCGCGCTGTCGCCGGCGCTGGCGCGCCATGTGCTGGGCAGCCAGGCGCAGCTGTGGACCGAGTACATGCCGACCACCAGCCAGGTCGAATACATGGCGTGGCCGCGCCTGCTGGCGATGTCCGAGGGCTTGTGGACGCCGAAAGCGGGCAAGGACTTCCGCCAGTTCGAGCAGCGGATGCCGTCGGCGTTGCAGCGCTTGCAGGTGCAGGACGTCAATTTCCGCACGGCGGACGGGCCGCGCTGGCCGCGATGACGCCGATGTTGGCGGCAGTTTGCAGCCGTAGTTTGCATCCGTAGTTTGCACCCGTAGTTGCACCTTCACCACTCGTCACCAAGGCAATTCATGTCACCAGAAAAAAATCAGCGCGCCTACCAGTACTTCCTGTCGGTGGTCAGCGGCCTGGCCGGACTGCTGTACGGCATCGACATCGGCATCATCGACCCTGCGCTGCCGTATTTGCACCGCGCCAGCAGCCTGACCGAAAGCCAGCTGTCGCTGGTGGTGGCGGCGGTGCTGGGCGGTTCGATCGTCGGCTCGGTGGTGGCGGGCGTGCTGGCCGACTGGCTCGGCCGCAAGCCGATGATGATCGTCAGCGCGCTGATGTTCGTCAGCAGCGTGGCCGTCATCTACCTGTCGCAATCGTTCCTGCCGCTGATGCTGGGGCGGGTGCTGCAAGGCATGAGCGGCGGCGTGATCGCGGTGGTGGTGCCGCTGTACTTGGCCGAATGCCTGCCGGCCGACCAGCGCGGACGCGGCGTCGCCCTGTTCCAGTTCATGCTGACTGTCGGCATCGTGCTGGCGGCGTTCGTCGGCACGTATTACCTCGGCAATGCCGAGCTGGCGATCCAGGCGGCCGGGGCCGACCAGAAGCTGGTGGTTGCCGCCGCCGACCATGCCTGGCGCAGCATGTTCCTGACGGTGATGTATCCGGGCGCGCTGTTTCTGCTGGGCTGCTTCTTTATATCGGAGTCGCCGCGCTGGCTGCTGCGCCACGGCAAGCCGGAGCGCGCGCGGGCGGCGTTGTCGCGCCTGCGTCCGGCCGCCGTTTGCGATGTCGAGCTGGCGCAGATGGGCGCCGCGCTGACGGCGGAACGCGCGCGGCCGAAACTGTCGGCGGCCGCCGCGCTGGCAGAGATCGTCACCGAGCGGCGTTATGTGTTGCCGTTCGTCTTGGCCTGCGTCATCCTCGGGTGCAACCAGGCGACCGGTATCAATTCGCTGTTGCAATTCATGTCGACCATTCTGCAAAAGGCCGGTCTCGATCCGATCGCCGCCGCCGGTTACGGCACCGCGATCAAGATCCTCAATTCGATCATGACGGTGGTGGCGATCGTGCTGGTCGAGCGCAAGGGCAGGGTGTTCCTGCTCAAGCTGGGCACCGGCGGCATCATTGTGTCGCTGTGCCTGCTCGCGCTGTTGTTCTACCGGTTCGAGTCGCAGCGCAGCGATGTGCAGCCGGCGGTGATGGCCTTGGTCAAGGACAACCGCTTGTCGTTCAATCTGGCCGATGCCGGTTTGGCCGATGGCGCCGGGCAGACGCCGACGCAGCTGAGCATTCTTTACGAGTACGGCGAGCACCAGCAGGTGGCCGAGGCCTTTACGCCGACCGCCGCGTCGCGCGCCGTGCTCGAGCGCGAAGCCGAGGTGGTGCGGGCGCTGCCAGCGGCCGAGCGCGCGCTGCTGACGCGGGCGCGGGCGGCGTGGAGCGGGCGCGATGAAGCGGGTGGAAGTGCGGAGACGGCCGCGCCTGCGCCTGCGGCTGCGTCCCTCGATCAGGCGCGGCAGCTGATCGCCCGCCTGCCGCCGGCCTCGCGCGAAGCGATCGACGCCGCGCGGCGCGTGTACGCGGCCGAGCGCATCGACATCAAGGCGCCCGACGGCGCCACGGCCGCACCGCTGCGGATCGTGCGGGCCAGCATCGGCCCGACGCCCGACGAGCGCAACGGCATGCTGGCCGCCTTGTGCATCGCCGGCTTCATCGCCGCGTTCTCGATCGGGCCGGGCGTGTGCGTCTGGCTGGCCCTGTCGGAACTGATGCCGACGCGGATACGCTCGGTGGGCATGGGCGTGGCCCTGCTGATCAACCAGGGCACCGGCACGCTGATCGCCGGCGCCTTCCTGCCGGTGGTCGGCAACTATGGCTTCCACGTGATGTTCCTGTTATGGATGGCGTGCACCGTGGTGTACTTCATTACCGCCGCGTTCTTCCTGCCCGAAACCAAGGGCAAGTCGCTCGAGGAAATCGAGCAGTTGTTCGACCGCCCAGCTGGCGCGCGCTGAGCCTCCCACCGCGCGCCGGCGTCCGTCGGCGCGCGCACCATCCCCGTTTTTCGTCGTCCGGTCGCCGTTTTGTGCAGTCCGTCGCAATGTGCGTCGGCCGCGCCAAGGCGATTGCTATAGTGATCCCGCGTATCAAAAGATGGTCCGCGCCTGTCGGTATTGCCATTGCTATTTTTACTATCGTTACCAAATAGCCATCAACCAGGCGTCGTCAGCTTACTAAAAATATAATGGGATTGAGATAATGACCAAGCTATTCCAATTTGGATTGCTGTTTGCCGCGTTCTGCGCGCTGTTCACGCGCGCCTGGGCCGCCGACGACAGCGGTGAAACCCGCTCGGTGCCGATCGACGCCCGCGTCGTGCGCGTCAAACTCGACGGCGTGATCGACGTCAAGCTGCGACAGGGCGCCACGCCGTCGCTGAGGATCACCGGCGACAAGCGCGACCTGGAAAAGCTGACGTCGTCGCAAACCGGCGACACGCTGTACCTGCAAACCGAAGGTGGCCGTGGCGTGCGGCAGAACCGCTCCAGCACGCGCGCCGAGCTGATTCTGCCAAGTTTGCGCGAGGTCGTCAGCGAAGGCGTGGGCACCACCGAGATCAGCGGCTTTAGTGGAGACGAGCTGGCGCTGACGATGGACGGCGCCGGCACCATGAAGGCGGTGATCGACTACAAGGTGGTCAAGGCCAATCTGGGCGGCGTCGGCAAGATGAACTTGTCGATCGGCGGGAACGACCGCGTCGAGCTTGATCTGCAAGGCGCCGGCTACCTCACGCTTGGCGGGCGCGGCAGGCTGCTCAAGGCCACCTTGGGCGGCCTGGGCGGCCTGAACGCGCAGCAGTTCGAGGCCGACACGGTGGACCTCGACCTCAGCGGCCTGGGCAACGCCACCGTCAACGCCAAGACCGGCGCGACCCTGAACCTGAACGGCCTCGGCTCGGTCACCGTGTACGGCAAGCCCTTGAACCGCAACGTCACCGTTGACGGCCTGGGCAAGGTAAGTTGGAAATAAGACAAATAAACGCACCCACTACCCGCCATGAAAAAATTCATATTAGCGATCTGCCTCGCATGTGCTCTGCACCAGAGCGCGCTGGCCGGCTTCGTCGAGGGCGCCACCGCCTACAACAACAAGAACTACGCGGTGGCTTTGAAAGAAATCGAACCGTTGGCCAAGGCCGGCAACGCCGACGCCCAGCACCTGCTGGGCCTGATGTATTACATGGGCCGTGGCGTCAAACAGGACTATAAGCAGGCGCTGCAATGGCACCGCAAGGCCGCGCAGCAGGGCAAGGCCGACGCAAAATACGTAGTCGGCGCCATGTATTACACCGGCAACGCCGTGATCCAGGACCACAGGCAGGCGGTGATCTGGTTCCGCAAGGCGGCCGAGCAGGGCCACGCCGATTCGCAGCAGATCATAGGGCTGATGTACCGTTACCACATGGCCGGCCTGCCGCAGGACAACGTGATCGCCTACATGCTATGGAATCTGGCGGCGGCCAAGGGTTCGACAGCGGCGGCCGAGCAGCGTTCGGCCGTGGTCAAGCACATGACGCAGGAGCAGATCGAGGAAGGGCAGGCGTTGTCGGCCGCGTGGAAACCGAACACGCCGCTGCCGCGCCAATCGCGCACCGGCGCCGATTAGCCGCCAAGACCGCTCCCGGATGGAAAAACAACGGTTTTCCTTCTCGCGTACAATCTTCGCTTGTTAAATTTAGTCTGGAGATCGTCTATGCGCGCAATTGAAATCACCCATCCGGGTCCGGCCGATGTGCTCAAACTGTGCGAGCGCCCAATGCCGGTCGTTAAAGCGGGCGAGGTGCTGATCAAGGTGCATGCGGCCGGCGTCAACCGCCCCGACGTGTTCCAGCGCATGGGCAATTACGCGCCGCCGCCGGGCGCCTCCGATCTGCCGGGCCTGGAAGTGGCCGGCGAGATCGTCGACGGCGACCTCGATTACACCACCTTCGACGTCGGAGACCAAGTCTGCGCGCTGGTGCAGGGCGGCGGCTACGCCGAGTACGTTGTCGCGCCGCTGGCCCAGTGCCTGCCGATTCCGAAGGGCTGGAGCATGCTGGAGGCGGCGACCATTCCTGAAAATTACTTCACCGTGTGGAGCAACGTCTTCGACCGCGCCAAGTTGAGCGCCGGCGAAACGCTGCTGGTGCAGGGCGGCACCTCCGGCATCGGGGTGACGGCGATACAGCTGGCCTCGGCCATGGGTCACCGCGTGTTCGCCACCGCCGGCAGCGACGACAAGGTCGCAGCCTGCGTCAAGCTGGGCGCCGAGCGCGGCATCAATTACAAGACCGAGGATTTCGCCGATGTCGTCAAATCGCTGACCAACGACCGTGGCGTCGATGTGATCCTCGATATGGTCGGCGGCGATTACGTGCCGCGCGAGATTTCCTGCCTGGCCGACGACGGCCGCATCGCGCTGATCGCCACCCTGGGTGGCGGCAAGGCGACCGTCGACCTGGGCCAGGTGTTGCGCCGCCGCCTGACGATCACCGGCTCGACCTTGCGTCCTCGTTCGGCCGAGTTCAAGGGCGCGATCGCCAAACACTTGCTCGAGAAGGTGTGGCCGATCATGGCGGCCGGCAAAATCAAGCCGGTGATCCATACCGTGTTCCCGTTGGAGCAGGCCGCCGCCGCGCACGCGCTGATGGAAAGCAGCAGCCATGTCGGGAAGATCATGTTGCAGGTTATTTAACGATTTCGGGATCGTGGCGGCGCGGCGATGGCGGATGACGCTGCGCTAATCGGCCCTACGGGCTCCCCGGTGACGCGATTTGCATGGTGTCTTGCTATTCTTTTCGGGCGATCGCCTCCGGATGGTTTGACCCGCCTGCGGCCCCGCGTTAAAATAGCGGGTTATTGAATTTTAGGCTACTATGCGTCGCAAACTTGTCATCGGCAACTGGAAAATGAACGGCAACCGCGCCGCCAACTCGGCATTGTTGTCCGGTGTCGTCGCCGGCCTGCAGGCGGACGGCGCGCAGCGCGCCGATTGCGCGGTCTGCGTACCGGCTCCCTATCTGGCCCAGTGCCAGACGGAGCTGCAAGACAGCGCGCTCGCGTGGGGCGGACAGGATCTGTCGGTTCACGCCAGCGGCGCCTACACCGGCGAAGTGGCGGCCAGCATGCTGGTCGATTTCGCTGCCCGCTACGTCTTGTGCGGCCACTCCGAGCGCCGCGCCTACCACAACGAGAGCAGCGAGCTGGTGGCGCAAAAGGCCGTGACCGCGCTGGCCGCCGGCTTGACGCCGGTGATCTGCGTCGGCGAAACGCTGGAAGAGCGCGAAGCCGGCACCACCGAGGCGGTCATCTGCGGCCAGCTGCAGGCGGCGCTGGACGTGATCCCGGCGGCCGACCTGACCAAGGTCGTGCTGGCATACGAGCCGGTCTGGGCGATCGGCACCGGCAAGACGGCCACGCCGCAAATCGCGCAAGACGCGCACCGTTTCCTGCGCGCCCGCCTCGAGCAAAAAAATGCCGACGCGGCCGCCAAAGTGCAGATCCTGTACGGCGGCAGCATGAAGCCGGAAAACGCCAAGGAATTGATGGCCCAGCCCGATATCGACGGCGGCCTGATCGGTGGCGCCGCGTTGAAGGCGGTCGATTTCCTCGCCATCATCCACGCCGTGTAAATGTTGCGCTGTTGTATATTTGCCCCACCAATGGTTGTCTGGTAATGGCGCGGTAACGACGCGATGGTAAAAAAGCTTGTTAGCACCTTAGAAACTCGCTAGATATCAGCAAGTAGAAACAAAACGATACAAAACTATTTAATCTTTGAATGGAATAAAATGAGCAGCTTGTTCAATCTGGTAGTCATCGTGCAAGTCGTGTCGGCAATCGCCATCATCGGCCTGGTATTGCTGCAACACGGCAAGGGCGCCGACATGGGCGCGGCGTTCGGTTCGGGCGCCTCGGGCAGCCTGTTCGGCGCCACCGGCTCGTCGAACTTCATGTCGAAGTCGACCGGCGTGGCCGCCGCGATCTTTTTCAGCGCCACGCTGGCGCTGTCGTACTTTTCGGCGCAGGGCAATTCGGTCAGCGGCGGCGTGATGGACAAGGCGCTGCCGGCGGCCCCGGCCCCGGTCACCGGCGCGGGCGCGATCCCCACCGCACCTGCTACCGCGCCATCGACTGCTCCCGTGGCTCCTGCGGCGCCCGCACCGACCGGTCCTGCAGGATCGATCCCGAAGTAATATAATATCGGTCTAAACCGCAGGACGAACACCGTTGCAAGTGCAGTTCGGGGAGTAGCCGCCACGCGGCTGCCCGCCAAACCGGCAGAAGTTACAGTAGTTATAGCAGTGCAGCCGGTAGCCTGGCCGGAAAATGAAGCAGGCGAACATAGAAACAAAGATTTATCGTTTTTCTTTTTGTTTTAACGCAATACGCATTAACAACAGCGTGAAAACAAAGTAGAATAGCGGCCTTATGCCGACGTGGTGAAATTGGTAGACACGCTATCTTGAGGGGGTAGTGGCGAAAGCTGTACGAGTTCGAGTCTCGTCGTCGGCACCAGAAATATTTAGAGGCCAGCAAGGGAGTAGTGATCACCTGAGCTGGCTTTTTTACGAGGATGTGTCGTTCGATCCTGGTCTAAGTTGTACGATTGGGGCGAACGTTAAGACAGCACCGCAAAGCATCGCAAGCTATCCTCGCACTCCCTAACCGATCGTTCAATTTAAGCTCATCAATCGTGAACCTCGAAAATTATCTCCCCGTTCTGTTATTTATCCTCGTCGGTCTCGGCGTCGGTATCCTTCCCCAGGTGTTGGGTCACGTACTCGGCCCTAACAAGCCTGACGCGGCAAAACTGTCCCCGTATGAATGCGGCTTCGAAGCGTTCGAAGACGCGCGCATGAAATTCGACGTGCGTTACTACCTCGTCGCGATCCTTTTTATTTTGTTCGATCTGGAAACGGCATTCTTCTTCCCGTGGGGCGTCTCCGTGCGCGAACTGGGCTGGAACGGATTCCTGGTGATGATGAGTTTCATCGCTGAATTCGTTGTCGGTTTTTGGTATATCTGGAAGAAAGGTGCCCTTGATTGGGAATAAGCCATGGCTATTGAAGGCGTATTAAACGAAGGTTTCATCACCACCTCGGCTGACAAGCTGATCAACTGGGCGCGCACGGGTTCGATGTTCCCGATGACGTTCGGTCTGGCATGCTGCGCGGTTGAAATGATGCACGTGGGCGCTGCCCGTTACGACATGGACCGCTTCGGCGTGGTGTTCCGTCCGTCGCCGCGCCAGTCCGACGTGATGATCGTGGCCGGCACGCTGTGCAACAAGATGGCGCCGGCGCTGCGCAAGGTCTACGACCAGATGCCGGAGCCGCGCTGGGTCATCTCGATGGGCTCGTGCGCCAACGGCGGCGGCTACTACCACTACTCGTACTCCGTGGTGCGCGGTTGCGACCGCATCGTGCCGGTCGACGTCTACGTGCCGGGCTGTCCGCCGACGGCCGAGGCGCTGCTGTACGGCATCATGCAGCTGCAAAACAAGATCAAGCGCACCAACACGATCGCACGCTAAACGAGGCCGCTTCAGAAGATGACTACACAATTAGAACAACTGCAAACCGCCCTCGGC
>DASVTJ010000364.1:0-3554 GCA_036387635.1 Duganella sp. | reverse complement strand
CGCCTGATTGAGGTCGGCGTAGGCCAGGAACACCAGTTGCACGTCCTTGCCCGGCCGGTCGGAAAAGGTCATCGCGTTCCTTTGCAGCTCGGCCAGCAGCAGCACCTCCTGGATGCCGCCGCGCGTGACGCCGACGCGCTTACCCTTGAGGTCCCTGATCGATGTCAGTTTCAGGTCGGTGCGCCCGACCAGCCGCGCGCCGCCCTTGGCGAAGCCGGCCACCACAAAGATCGGCGCGCCCCCGGCGCGGCCGGAGATGGCCGCCTCGGACGCCGTGGTGCCGATATCGAGCTCGCCGGCGATGATGGCCTGCATCACGTCGAGCCCCTTGGCGAAGATGTGCTCCTCGACCTTGATGCCGCATTTGGGCGCGATTTCCTTGATATAGGAGACGGCACCGTAGTGGGCGAACTTCAGGTTGCCCAGCCTGACCACTTCCTGCGCCTGGGCGCCTGTGGCGCCCACCAGCAAGCCCACCGACACAATCCTGCAGATCGATTTCAAACTCATCCGGCTCTCCTAAAGTCTCGACGAATGGCCGGCGGCCATTCTGGTAGCGTGGCGAGCAGGCCAAGCGGGCGCCGACTTGCCGTCACGAGGCTATCAATCTTGCTGTTGTTACAAAATCCCCAGCGATAGTGATAATTCGTGAGTATTCAAAAGCTATCCCGCCCTGATAATAGGCATAGCCAATCGACAAATTTGCGATTATCTACATGAGAGTCTAAAGTTTCCCGAACCACATTGATGCCGCTCAATGAAGCAAGCATCGGCATGCGCCGCGAGCGCGTCACCGGGCGCAAGCCATTCTGACCATCCCCACCAGGAAACCCCAAATGACAACAAACACTATATACACGCGCCGCCGCTTCGTCGGCACCACGATCGCCGCTCTGGTGGCGGCCAACCTTGCCGCCTGCGGTGGCGGTGGCGGTGGCGGCGGCGGCGGCGGGGGCGACACCACGGCGCCCACCACCCCCACCACGCCGACAACGCCCGATGCCCCGCAAACGATCGGCCTGAGCACGACCTCGAGCCGCATCGTCGGCAGCAAGCCGGTGACCTTGAGCGCCGCGCTGGGCCGCAACGCCGACGTCACCTGGGCGCTTGGCATCGGCAGCCTGGGCACCTTGTCTGCCACCACGGGCGCCAGCGTCACCTACACGGCGCCAGCGGCGGCCGTGAGCACCGCCACGCCGGTAGTCGTCACAGCCACTTCCGCCGGCGTGACGGCGACAGCCAAACTGGCGCTGATGCCCGACCCGCGCCAGCGCCCCGGCCTGGCCTTGCTGGCCGGCTCGCTGGGTGGGCGCGGCCTGATCGACGGTAAGGGCACGGCCGCGCGCTTTAACAGCATCGTTGCCATGGACACGGACAGCAGCGGCAACCTGGTGCTGGCCGACCTTGCCGACCCGAACGACTTCCCACCCAAGCCCACCCTGATCCGGGTGGTGGACGCCTCCGGCAACGTGGTGACGTTGACGCCGCTGCCATTGCTAGCCTATGGCCATGCCGACGGCAACGTCAGCGCCGCGCAGACCGGCGTCATCAGCGGCCTGGCCGCCGGCCGCGACGGCGACATCTACTTCGTCGACAACGATGGCACCGCGCGCCTGCGCTTGCTGAGCGAAGGCCGCATCACCACCCTGCAAATCAACGTGCCGGCCGGCGGCGTTGTAGCCGACCGCATCGGCAACATTTATCTGTACAGTCGCACGCAGGTGCTGCGCGTGGCCGCCGACGGCGCTACCAGCACCGTGTTGGCCGGCATCGCCGAAACGGCCGCGCAGCTCGACGGCCAAGGCGCCGCGGCCCGCTTCCGCAACATCACCGACGCCACCGCCGACGCCTTCGGCAACCTCTACCTCAGCGACGACAACACGGTGCGCAAGATCACGCCGGCCGGTGTCGTGACCACGCTGGCAGGCCAGGCCGGCGCGGCCCTCGCTTGGGTCGATGGGACGGCGGCGCGCTTTGGCGAACTGCTGTCGGTGTCGATCGACAACAACGGCAACGTGCTGGCGCTCGACCAACTGGGCGACGCCGACGGCAACCCCGCCTACCGCGTGCGCCAGATCACGCCCACCGGCGTGGCGGGCACCCTGTACCAAGGCGCGGCCCCGCCGTACACCGGTTTTACGCCCGCCAACAACAGCCCGACGCCGATGGCCCGGCTGCGCTTTAACAGCGCCTCGCGCGCCATCCAGTTGGCGCACACGGCACAGATCGACCAGTTGGTCGGCGCCGCAGTGCAACCGTTCGCCGGCCTCGAGGGCGATAGCTACCGGGAAATCGACGGCGCCGCCGAGACGGCACGCTTCGTGCGCCCGAGCCACCTGGCGGCGGACCTGGCCGGCAACGTCTACACGCTCGACTTTGCCGCGCCGTTCGGCGGCGCGCGCAACGAGGACGCTCACGGCCTGTGGCTGCGCAAGATCGCCCCTGATGGCACGGTTAGCACCTTAGTGGCAGACAGCACCTTCGTTTTAAAGCCGAACGCCATCGTCGTTGACGCCGACGGCAACGTGCTGCTGTCGGCGCGTCCGCCCCGAAATACACTGGCGAACCTCTCCGGCGGCGCGCTCTATAAAGTGACGCCGGCCGGCGTGACGTCGCTGCTGGCCGGCGCGGCCAATGGCTACTCGAACTTCTCGACCGACGGCACCGGCAGCGCCGCCACCTTTGTCGGACCGGTGCTCGAGGGTATCGACCTCGCCGGCAATCTGTACGTTAGCGATCAGGGCGAACTCAGTAAGATCCGCAAAGTCACACCGCAGGGGGTGGTCACCACCATCGCCGCGTTGCCGGCCGGATTGAAGGCGGCGCCGAATGGCTTGGTCTACACGGCCGACTTCGCCCTCAACGTCATCGAGGCCACGGACGCGGCCGGCAACAAGACGGTGGTGGCCGGGGTACCCGGCGTGCTGGGCACCCGGCTCACCGCGCTGCCAGGCGGGTTGGAGCGTCCGACCGACATTGTGCCGACAGGCCCTAACAGCTTTGCCGTGATATCCGGCGCGGCTGTGCTGCGCCTGCTGCTGCCGAACTAGCCGCCGACCGGCTAGTGGGTCGGCCAGCCCTCGCCGACTCCGCTGCGCCGCGCCCGCCCGGGCGCGGCGTCCGGGCGCGCCGTCCGATGCGGTAAAATGGCGCACATCGTCCGGCCCCGCGCCGGCCCACCCCACCGTTTTGCAGGTCCCAACATGTTAGATAATCTTACCCAACGCCTTGCCAAGGTCGTCAAAACGATGCGCGGCGAGGCCCGTCTGACCGAGGCCAACACCGCCGAGATGCTGCGCGAAGTGCGCCTGGCGCTGCTCGAGGCCGACGTCGCGCTGCCAGCCGTGCGCGAATTCATCGCCCGCGTCAAGGAAAAAGCCATGGGCGAGGAAGTCATTTCGTCGCTCACGCCCGGCCAGGCGCTGGTCGGCGTGGTGCAGCGCGAGCTGGCCGCGATCATGGGCGCCGACCTCGGCCCCGAGGCGTCGCAACTGAGTTTCGCCCAGCAGCCGCCGGCGATCATCCTGATGGCCGGTCTGCAGGGTGTCGGTAAA
>DASVTJ010000363.1:0-7956 GCA_036387635.1 Duganella sp. | reverse complement strand
TTCATGCGTCTTATTCTTTTAGGGGCACCAGGTGCAGGCAAGGGCACCCAGGCTAATTTCATCAAAGAAAAATACAACATCCCCCAGATCTCGACCGGCGACATGCTGCGCGCCGCGATCAAGGCCGGGAGCGAGTTGGGCGTGGCCGCCAAAAAGGTGATGGACGCTGGTGGTCTGGTGTCCGACGACATCATCATCGGCCTGGTCCAGGAACGTTTGAAGCAGCCCGACTGCGCCAACGGCTATCTGTTCGACGGCTTCCCGCGCACCGTCGCGCAAGCCGATTCGATGAAAGACAGCGGCGTGATCGTCGACTATGTGCTGGAAATCGACGTGCCGGACGAGTCGATCATCGAGCGCATGGACGGCCGCCGCGTGCACCCGGGTTCGGGCCGCGTCTACCACGTCAAGTTCAATCCGCCAAAGGTGGACAACAAGGACGACGTCACCGGTGAAGACCTGGTGCAGCGCGACGACGACAAGGCCGAAACCGTCAAAAAACGGTTGGACGTTTACCATAATCAAACCGAAGTGCTGCTGGGTTACTACAATACCTGGGCACAGTCGGGTGAGCCTGGCGCTCCGAAATACCGCCGCATCGCCGGTGTTGGTCCGGTGGAGCAAATTCGCGACAGCGCGTTTGCAGCGCTGGCTGAATAAGCGGTAAAGTAGAGCGGACCGAGTGTCCGCTTTTTTACGCCTGGCCAAAAGCTGGATGCCTTTCCCGATTTAAGGCGATTTGACGTTTTGCAGTTCGCAGGTTGGTTGGCTGTCTTCCGGGACAGCTATCTGAAGTGTGGTTTGTAGGCTCGATCAATAAAAATAAGGGGACATTATGGCAGCCAGTCTTTGGTTAGCAGTCGGTTGCGGCGTTATCGCCGTGGTTTATGGATTGTGGTCGCGCAGTTGGATCTTGCGCCAGGACGCGGGCAATCCGCGCATGCAGGAAATATCGCTGGCCATTCAGCAAGGCGCCGCCGCCTACCTGGCGCGCCAGTACCGCACCATCGGTATCGTCGGCGTGGTGCTCTTGATACTCATCGCCGTGCTGTTGGACATGAATACCGCGATCGGGTTCCTGATCGGCGCGGTGCTGTCGGGCGCGTGCGGCTTCATCGGCATGAACGTGTCGGTCCGCGCCAACGTGCGAACGGCGCAGGCCGCCACGAAGGGTATCAACGAGGCGCTCAACGTCGCCTTCAAGGGCGGCGCCATCACCGGCATGCTGGTGGTCGGGCTCGGTCTGCTGGGCGTGGTGCTGTTTTATATGTACCTCGTCGCCGGCTTGCCGGCCGATGGAAGTGTTCCCACCCGCAGCATGCACAAAACCATCGAACCGCTGATCGGGCTGGCCTTCGGCGCCTCGCTGATCTCGATCTTCGCGCGACTGGGCGGCGGCATCTTCACCAAGGGCGCCGACGTCGGCGCCGATCTGGTCGGCAAGGTCGAGGCCGGCATCCCCGAGGACGACCCGCGCAACCCGGCCGTGATCGCCGACAACGTCGGCGACAACGTCGGCGATTGTGCCGGCATGGCCGCCGATCTGTTCGAAACCTACGTCGTCACCCTGATCGCCACCATGCTGTTGGGCGCGCTGCTGATGACCACCGCGTCAAGCTCGGCGGTGGTGTACCCGTTGCTGCTGGGGGCGGTGTCGATCCTCGCCTCGATCATCGGCTGCTCGATGGTCAAGGCCAAGCCGGGCAAGAAAATCATGTCGGCGCTGTACACGGGCTTGTGGTGGGCGGCCGGGCTGTCGCTGATCGGCTTCGTGGTCGTGACTTGGCTGATGTGGCCGGACGACGCGATGCGCATGCGTCTGCTCGGCTGCACCGTGGTCGGCATCGTGCTCACCGGGCTGATGGTCTACATCACCGAGTATTACACCGGCACCGACTTCTATCCGGTCAAACACATCGCCGAGGCCTCCACGACCGGCCACGGCACCAACATCATCGCCGGGCTGGGCGTGTCGATGAAGTCGACCGCGTTCCCGGTGCTGGCCGTGTGCGCGGCGATCCTGGTCTCGTACCAGCTCGGGCAGCTGTACGGCGTGGCGATCGCGGCGACGTCGATGCTGTCGATGGCCGGCATCGTCGTCGCGCTCGACGCCTACGGCCCGATCACCGACAACGCCGGCGGCATCGCCGAAATGGCGGGCATGCCGGAATCGGTGCGCGCCATCACCGACCCGCTCGACGCGGTGGGCAACACCACCAAGGCCGTGACCAAGGGCTACGCGATCGGCTCGGCCGGGCTGGCGGCGCTGGTGCTGTTCGCCGACTACACGCACGCGCTCGAATCGGCGGGCAAGAGCATCACGTTCGACCTGTCCAATCCGATGGTGATCGTCGGCCTGATCATCGGCGGCCTGATCCCGTACCTGTTCGCGGCGATGGCGATGGAGGCGGTGGGGCGCGCGGCCGGCGCCGTCGTGGTCGAGGTGCGGCGCCAGTTCCGCGACATCAAAGGCATCATGGACGGCACCGGCAAGCCGGAATACGACAAGGCGGTCGACATGCTGACCGCGTCGGCGATCCGCGAAATGATCGTGCCGTCGCTGCTGCCGGTGGTGGTGCCGATTATCGTCGGCATGCTGCTGGGGGCGGCCGCGCTGGGCGGCATGCTGATGGGCACCATCGTCACCGGCCTGTTCGTGGCGATCTCGATGACCACCGGGGGCGGCGCCTGGGACAACGCCAAGAAATACATCGAGGACGGCCATTTCGGCGGCAAGGGCTCGGACGCGCACAAGGCGGCGGTCACCGGCGACACGGTCGGCGATCCGTACAAGGACACGGCCGGCCCGGCCGTCAATCCACTGATCAAGATCATCAACATCGTCGCGCTGCTGCTGGTGCCGCTGCTGCCGGCGTCCGGCTGGCTGGCCGTCAGCGTGCCGGTGGTAGCCGCCGCGCATCCACCCGCGATCACGGCGCCGGCCGACGCGCCGCCGCCACCGCGCGCCGCCGCGCCTTTAACGGAGGGCGCGCCGCTGGCGCCGGGCCTGCCGATGCCGCCACCGCCGGCGTCCGAACCGGCGCCGGATGCGGCACCGGCCGTGGCGCCGGCCCGGTAGCGTTAGGTTACGAATTGTTTCAGCGCCTGTCGTGCGGTGCCACGTCTGCTAATAATGATGGCAGACGTCGCATTTGAGAGGTGCTGAAATGAATTTCCTGAAACCGGCCGCGTTGACGGCGGCGCTGTTGCTCGGATCGTGGTTTGGCTCCAATGCGTGGGCTGCCGCCACGCCAGCCCAGCCCACCGAGGTCACCGAGACCACCAAGACCGCCGAAGCCGCCGAAGCCGACACCAAGGCGGAAGCTAAGGCGGATGCCAATGCGGAAGCCTACGCTAAACTCCCGGTCTGCAAGCTGAGCGAGGATGGCAAGCGGCTGATAGCCGAGCCATGCCGGACGGCGCCGGCTGCGGTGCCAATGCCGCGCCGGCCAGTTCCGCTGACGATCCAGCGCATGCCGAGCACCAAGGTTGCACCGCAAGTGGCCATGCCGCAAATGGCGCCCTCAACGCCGATCGAAACGCTGATGCAACCGCCCGGCTCGCCAGTCCCGGCAGTCGGCTGCACTGCGGCCGGTTGCTACGATCCCAGCGGCGCGCGCCACAGCACCGGCCCGGCTGGCACCACAGTCACCCCGACGGGCAAGCTCTGCAGCCGCCAAGGCGTTTGGATTCAGTGCTAACACTCCAAAGCCAGATCCGGGGTTAGGTCCATCTTTTCTACACGAGCTGAACACTCACCCCGCACCCCGGGGTCAGACCCCGCACCCCGGGGTCAGTGCCGACATTCGGACAAAAACTCCGAAAATCGAACTTTCCGGTGAGCGGATAGTTCCCAAATGTCCGAATGTCGGCACTGACCCCCGCAGGTTTTGCGCTACAATTGGTGCGCTTGACGTTTACGTTAACGTTAATAAAAACACGGGAGACCTATGCAGATCGAAGACAACGTATTTCTCATCACCGGCGGCGCGTCCGGGCTGGGCGCGGCGACCGCGCGCATGATCGTCGCCGCCGGCGGCAAGGTCTTGCTGGCCGATGTGCAGGCCGAGGCCGGCCAGGCGCTGGCTGCGGAACTGGGCGGCGCCTTCGTCGAGACCGACGTCACCTCCGAGGCCGACGCCATCCGCGCCGTCGATGCGGCCGTGGCGCTGGGCACGCTGCGCGGCCTGATCAACTGCGCCGGCATCGCGCCCGCCGCCAAGACCGTCGGCAAGGAGGGCGCGCACCCGCTCGAACTGTTCCAGCGCACCATCAACATCAACCTGGTCGGCACCTTCAACATGGCGCGCCTAGCGGCCGAGGCGATGGGTAAAAACGCCGCCATCGATACCGGCGAGCGCGGCGTCATCATCAACACCGCCTCGGTGGCCGCGTTCGACGGCCAGATGGGGCAGGCCGCCTACGCCTCGTCCAAGGCGGCCGTCGCCGGCCTGACGTTGCCGATGGCGCGCGACCTGGCCCGCAGCGGCATCCGCGTGATGGCCATCGCGCCCGGCATCTTCGAGACGCCGATGTTGATGGGCATGCCGGCCGAGGTGCGCGACGCGCTCGGCGCCATGGTGCCGTTCCCGCCGCGCCTGGGCAAGCCGGACGAATACGCGCATCTGGCCAAGGCCATCATCGAGAACACGATGCTCAACGGCGAGACGATCCGCCTCGACGGCGCCATCCGCATGCAGGCGAAGTAAAGACCAGGTAAAACGATTTAAACGATTTCGTGTAGGATGCCAAAGTGATCGGGCGCGCAAAGGGAGCACTTTCCCGGACTGCGCGCCTTATATTTTGGAGAGCCCATGATCCGTTTGAAGACACTGGCGCTCAGCGCTGCGCTGGCCCTACCGTTGTTGGGCGCCATGCACGCGCCGGTCCACGCGCAACGCGCTCCGGTCGACGTCATGCCGGCCGCGACGCCGGCCGCCACGCCGTTGGCCAGCCCGGACGCCGCGCCGGAAATCGCCACCGGCTACGCCGAAAAGGCCGGCAAGTCCGCGCACAAATTCATGGTGGCCGCGGCCAATCCGCTGGCCACGCAAGCGGGCTATCAGATGCTCAAACAAGGCGGCGCCGCCATCGATGCCGCCGTCGCCACCCAACTCGTATTAACGCTGGTCGAGCCGCAATCGTCCGGCATCGGCGGCGGCGCCTTTTTGCTGTACTCCGACGGCAAGCGCGTGCAATCGTACGACGGCCGCGAAACCGCGCCGGCGGCCTCCGACGAGCATCTGTTCCAGGACGCCGACGGCAAAGCCGTCTCGCGTGAAATCGGCGTCGTCGGCGGCCGCTCGGTCGGCGCGCCCGGCGTCCTGCGCATGCTGGAGCTGGCGCACAAACAGCATGGCAAACTGCCGTGGAAAACCCTGTTCGCGCCGGCCGTCAAGCTGGCCGAGGAGGGCTTCGCCGTCAGCCCGCGCCTGAACGCGTTGATCGCCAACGACCGCTATCTGGCGCGCGATCCGGTAGCCAAAAAATACTTCTTCGACCAGGACGGCAAGCCGCGTCCCGTCGGCTACATCCTGAAAAACCCCGAGCTCGCGCGCACCTTGCGCGAGATCGCCGCCGGCGGCGCCGACGTGTTCTACAAAGGCCGCATCGCGCGCGACATCGCCGCCAAAGTGGCCTCGCACCCGACCAATCCCGGCAAGCTGACCGCCGCAGACATCGCCGGCTACCAGGCCAGGGAACGCGCGCCTGTGTGCAGCGACTACAAGGCCTGGACCGTGTGCGGCGCGCCGCCGCCATCGTCCGGCGGCATCGCCATCGCACAGATGCTGGGCATCCTGGAGGTGAAGGACATCAGCCCGTACAAACCGGTCAACGGCATGCCCACCGCCGAAGGCATCCACCTGTTCTCGGAAGCGGGCCGGCTGGCCTACGCGGACCGCGGCCGCTATGTGGCCGACACCGATTTCGTGCCGCTGCCGGGCAAGGGCGTCGGCGCCATGCTCGACAAAGGCTACCTGGCGCGCCGCGCCGCGTTGATCGGCGAGCGCTCGATGGGCCGCGCCACGTACGGCACGCCGGACACGATGCAGGTGGCGTGGGGCGCCGACACCGCCATCGACAAGCCTTCGACCTCGCACCTGGTGGCGGTCGATGGTTTCGGCGGCGGGCTGTCGATGACCACCTCGGTGGAAGACGCCTTCGGCGCGCGCCAGATGGTCGACGGCTTCATGCTGAATAACCAGCTGACCGATTTCTCGTTCGACTCGCAGGACGCCGACGGCCCGATCGCCAACCGCGTGCAGCCCGGCAAACGCCCTCGCAGCGCGATGTCGCCGACGCTGGTGTTCGACAAGGGCACGCACCAACTGGTGCTGGCCACCGGCTCGCCAGGCGGTTCGGCCATCATCAACTACGTGGCCAAGGTGCTGGTCGGGACGTTGGACTGGAAGCTCGATGTGCAGCAGGCCATCAGCCTGCCCAACATGGGCAGCCGCAACGGCCCGACAGAAATCGAGGCGCGGCGTGTCAATCCGGCGGTGATCGCGGAGCTCAAGGCGCGCGGCCACCCGATTCGCGAGGCGGACCAGAACTCCGGCCTCCAGGGCATCGAGCGCCGCGTGGTCAACGGCAAGGCGCAATGGTTCGGCGGCGCCGATCCGCGCCGCGAGGGCGTGGTGCTGGGCGACTGAAGGTGCGCACCGGCGGCGCGCCGAGTGTGGCAAACGTCGCCGAAAAGCGGCGGCGTCCTTCCCCAAACGGCGGATACCCTGCTAACCTTGTCGTATGGGAATTCAAAAGAAAACAGGCTTGATCCTGACGGGCGGGGGCGCCCGCGCCGCGTACCAGGTCGGCGTGCTGCAGGCGATCTCGGAGATCTTGTGGGAGGCCGGCTGGCCGCCGGCGCGTAATCCTTTCGACATCATCTGCGGCACCTCGGCCGGCGCGATCAACGCCACGGCGCTGGCCTGCCGCGCCGACAACTTCGGCGAAGGCGTGCAAAAGCTGCTCGACGTCTGGCAGAACATCGCGGTCGAACAGGTCTACCGCGCCGACTCGCTGGGCATGATCCGCTCCGGCGCGCGCTGGCTGTCGTTGCTGTCGTTCGGCTGGCTGCTGCGCAAATGGCGCGCCGCCCCGCCGGCGTCGCTGCTCGATAACACGCCGCTGGTCGGACTGCTGCACCGCATGCTCGACCTGCCGCGCCTCGACGCCGTGCTGTCCGAGGGCTTGCTGCACGCGCTCGCCGTCACCGCCTCGTCCTACACCGCCGGCAACCACCTGACGTTCTACCAGACCGCCGCCGACATCGTGCCGTGGATCCGCATGCAACGCGTGGCGCTGCAGGACCAGATCGGCGTCGAGCATCTGCTGGCGTCGTCGGCGATTCCGTTCATCTTCCCGGCCACGCCGCTGTACATGGGCGGTCACCGCGAATACTGCGGCGACGGATCGATGCGCCAGCTGGCGCCGATCTCGCCGGCGATCCATCTCGGCGCCAGCAAGGTGCTGGTGGTCGGCGCCGGCCGCCTGACCGAACCGGCGCGCAGCGTGGCCGAAAAGAGCGCGGCCCGCTATCCCAGCCTGGCGCAGATCGCCGGCCACGCGATGTCGTCGATCTTCCTCGATTCGCTGGCGGTCGATATCGAACGTCTGGAGCGGGTCAACCGGACCTTGGCGATGCTGCCGGAGGAACTGCTGCACAAGACGCCCCTGAAGCCGGTCAAGCTGCTGGTGATCGCACCGTCCGAGCGGCTCGACGATATCGCCAGCCGCCATATCGCCAGTTTGCCGGCGCCGATCCGCACCATGTTGTCGGGTATCGGCGCCACCGAAACGCGCGGCTCGGCGCTGGCCTCGTACTTATTGTTCGAATCGACTTATACTTGCGAGTTGATCCGCCTCGGCCAGCGCGACACCCAGGCTCGTAAAGAGGACGTGCTGGCCTTCTTTGAATCCTGAATGCCGACTCGCGGAACCCGTTTTGCCGTTTTT
>DASVTJ010000362.1:0-6029 GCA_036387635.1 Duganella sp. | reverse complement strand
CCGCCGCGCCAACGGCCGCGTGGCCACCATCGCCGTCAACTCGTTCCTGTTCAAAAATCCCGTGTTCGTCGGCGACCTGCTGTCGTTTTATGCCGATATTGTCAAGGTTGGCAATACGTCCATCACCGTCAACGTCGAAGTCTACGCGGAGCGCAACCGGCTGCAGGCCGATACCGTCAAGGTCACCGAGGCGGTACTGACCTATGTCGCCACCGATTCGGACCGCAAGCCGCGCAAGGTGCCGCCGATCGAATCGCTAATGCATCGCTAATGCATCGCTGATGCATCGCTGATGATCACGTTTAACCCTGCTTAAGTTGGATGCCGGCTTTCCGATTTGATCGTGTCGTTCTCGTCGTTGCTATCGGTCACGTAGATCGTGTACGCAGCGCCATCGGGCTGCACGCGCACGACGATGTGTCCGTCCCGGCTGAGCATCTGGTCGGTCAACCTCCGGTTGGCCAACTGGTTCCCGGTCATGACGGACGTGGCGTAGATCTCGCGCGGTCCGGGATACAGGCGCCGACTCAACATGCGCTCCATCTGCAACATGTCCGGATGAGAAATATGCCAACTCGGAATCACCCACGCCTGCGGGCGCAACGACCGCACGACTTCCGCGCTCAAGCCGTCGAACATACCGTGGTGGTCGGCCGTGGCCACACTGACCGGACCTGCCACGCGCGCGGCGGCGCCCAGCACGTCCAGCCACGGCAGCTCGCCGTCGAAGGTATAGCTGGTAAGGTCGCCGCCGGTGAAGTACGAGAATTTCCCCAGGCTGAGCTTCAGCGCGATCGAGCACACGTTTTCGTTCGGGTAATCCGGCTTGGCTAGCGTGTCCAGCGGCGGGAACATGGACTTGGCCGTGTCTCCGACGCCGGTCCACACTTCGCCGTTGGCCGCGATGACGCGGATGCCAAACAAGGGAGATGTAGCGCGCATCGTCAACTGGCTCGCACTGCCGGGGAGGATGCGTTCCACCGCCAGCCCGCGTTGCAGGCGCGATTTGACGAAGGCGAAGTAGTTTTCGGCGTACCGACCGGCGGGCCTGGCCGGAAAGTCATACGACGGCGAGCCACGGTCGATCACCTTACCGACCGCCAGCATTTCTGCCACATCGGTCACGCCCGACAGCCGGTAGTCGCCTTGCGCCGACGCCGGCGACGAGGCATCCACATCGCCCAGGTGATCCGGGTGGATGTGGGTCACCAGCAAATAGTCCAGCGTCTTGCGCCCGGTCGGCAGAAGATGCCGCTGCACATACCGGCCCACCCATTGGCCCGGGCGGCGCCGGGCACTGGGCTTGGGCGCTGCCGAGACATCCAGCGTGTTGTTGGTGGCGCCAGCATCGATCAGCATGCTGGTGCCGTCGGGCATGATGACCAGCGTCGCGCTGCCGCGCCCGGTGGCGATGTGGTGGATATCCATACAGCCCGGCGTCCAGGCGGGAAGGCGGAACTTCTGTTGTTGCGCCGCTACCGCCCGCAGCGCCAGC
Source organism: Duganella sp. (assembly GCA_036387635.1). Taxonomy (GTDB): domain Bacteria; phylum Pseudomonadota; class Gammaproteobacteria; order Burkholderiales; family Burkholderiaceae_D; genus Rugamonas. Next base: position 4,534 of record DASVTJ010000362.1, on the reverse strand, counting down.
GGCGTAGCGAGCAGGCCGAGCACAAACCGGCGCCGATCAACGTGATTGCTCATCGCCCGCCCCTTAGAATTTGGCGCCGAGCGTGATGCCGAAGGTGCGCGGTTCGCCGTTATATTCGGCCCGCACCACTTGCGTCGAACGGGTCAGGATGTAGCGCGTGTCGTTGGCGTTTTTCACCCAGGCCGTCACTTTCCATCCCCGGTCGGGGGATTCATAGCTGGCGCTCATATTGGTCAGGCCGTAGCTGGGGATCTGAAGGTTCGGATCGTTGGCGGCGCCGGTGTTGTAGGTGTCGCGCCATGCGTAGTTGGCGGCGCCGCTCAGGAAGCCGATGTCGCCGAGCGGCACAGTGAAATTGGCCGCCGCCGAATACTGCTTGCGCGGCGCCGACGACAAGGGGTTGCCGGTGTAGTTGATGGTGCCGACCGCAAAACGGTCGTACACGCCGTTGACGCGGCTGTAGCCACCGGACAGTTCCAGCCAGTTGGCCGGCTTGTAGGCTAGTTCCAGCTCGCCACCCTTCACTGTCGCCCGGCCGGCGTTGATGATGCTGAGGATACCGGTCAGCGTATTGTTGACGAATTCCTGCTTGTCGGTGTACTTCATCTTGTACACCGAAGCGTTCAGGCGCAGGCGGTTGTTGAGCCATTGCGATTTGACGCCGGCTTCGAGGTTGGTCACCTTTTCAGGATCGAAGGAGTTCCGGAAAATCGCCGCCGTCGATGCGTCGCCATTGAAACCGCCGGCCGTGAAGCCGCGCGTGGCGCTGGTGTAGAACATCAAGTTGCTTTGCGGCTGCCAGCTGAGCACTACGCGCGGCGTGAATTCGCTCCAGCTGGCCCGGTTGCCGTCGCTGGCGAAGGACGCCGTCGGACGCAGTTGATCGGTGCGCGCCAGGCTGGCGGTTTTCTCATCGCGGGTGTAGCGCACACCGGCGGTCAGGTCGAGCGCCGCCGGCAGGTGCAGCACCCCATCGGCGAAGGCCGCGTAGCTGGTGGTTTCAACCCGCTGGTCGGCCAGCGTGGCGCTGGCCAGCACGCCGGTTTTGGCGGTCAGGCCGCGCGTGGCCAGCTGACGGCTGCCCTCTTCGCTCATGTAATAGATGCCGGTGACGAAATCGCCAAACGCCCATTTCGGGCTGGTGTAGCGCAGCTCGTGCGACCACGTGTCGATGTCGTCGGCATCGCCGGTGATGCTCTGGCTGCCGGTGATTAGCAGGCTGTAGTGGGCGCCGACGCCGGAATAGTCTTCGCTGGCACGCGAGCTCCGGTAGGCGCTGATGGCGGTGATGTCGCCCGCCGCCAGCTTCCAATTGAGCTTGGCGGACATGCCGGAAACGTAGCGCTGGTAGCCCTGCCGGATGCCGAGCTCGGCGGTGCGCGGGTCGCCATCGTTGCCCAGCGTGTTGGACGACAGCGTGCGGCCGCCGTTCCAGTCCTCGCTGTAGTCGGCGCTCAGTGTGGCCTGGACATCGCTGTTCGGCTTGAGCAGCAGTTGCGCGCGGTAGTTGCGGCTGTTGATGTCGTCCAGCTCCTGGCCAGTCAGGCGGTCGTGGCCGTAACCGTCGCGCTCGCGCAACGAGGTGGAAAACTTGATGGCGGCAGTGTCGCTCAGCGGCGTGCTGATCAGACCGTTGAACAGGCGCTCGCCCATGTTGCCCAAGCTGAGCTGCGCTTGCGCCGCGCGCGCATCCAACGCCGGCGGGCGGGTCGTGATGACGATCGCGCCGCCGGTGACGTTGCGGCCGAACAGCGTGCCTTGCGGTCCTTTCAGCACGTTGATGCTGTCAAGATCGAACAGCTCGAAGCTCGCCGCGCTGTTGCGTGGGATGAACACATCGTCCACCACCACCGCCACCGGCTTACTGACGCCGATCTGCGAGAAGGTGTTGCTGATGCCGCGGATGGCGATGGTCGGGTTGGCCTGGCTGAACGACGACACCAGCAGCCCCGGCGTCAGCCGGCTGACATCCTGCAGGTTTTGCACGCGATTGACCTCGATGGCGCGCGCCGTCAACGTGGTCATGGAGATGGGAACGCTTTGGGCGGCCTGACTGCGCTTTTGCGCGGTGACGGTGACGCTGGCGAGAGCGCCCGCGGCGTCGGCCGGTCCGGCGCCGGCGGCAGTGGGAACGCCGACGCTGCGAAAGATGACCACCGCGCTGGTGCCGTCATGCTTGACCTGCAGTCCGCTGTTGACCAGCAGCAGCTTGAGCGCGTCATCGGCCGACAGCGTGCCCTGTACGCCCCGGGTCTTGATGCCATCGATATCGACGGCGCTATACAGCACCTGCACGCCGGATTGCGCGCTCCATGCATCGAGCGCGCTTTTCAGGTCGCCGGCGCCGATGCGGATATCGCGCGTTTGCGCTTGCGCCGCTGCGCACAGCGCCAGGACAGCGACAGCCAGTGTGTGACGAACCATTTGCATTTCCTCGTAGAAGTGATTGGATGCTGCCCCTACTAAGACGAGCGCTGCAACGCAATCCGGTATGCGTCAGCGGTATATTTTTATGTTGTCGCCGTTTCTCTCCACTTGCAGGCCCATGCCTTGCTGCAGCAGGCGTGCAAAACCGTCGATGTTGTCGACGTTGAAGCTGCCACCGAGGCGCAGCTGCGCCGCCACCGGATCGGTAACGATCAACTGCCGCTTGTTGTAGCGGTTGAATTCCTGCGCGGCCTGGCCCAGCGTCATCTGGTCGAGGATCAAGCGGCCCTGACGCCAGCTCAGCTTGGTGGCCACCTGCTGCTCGGTGTTGTGGCTGACCAGCACGGCGTCGCCGGCGGCCAGCAGGCTGTCGTTGCGGCTGATGACGGTGGGTGCGGCCGCGCCGGTGGCCGGTGCGACCTGCACGCGGCCATCGGTGACGATCACCTGCACCTGGCCGTTGTCGTCGCGGCGCACGGAAAAACGCGTGCCCAGCACCGTTACCCGGCGCGTGCCCGCCTCCACCACGAACGGCCGCCCGGCGTCATGGGTCACTTCGAAATAGGCTTCACCCTTGTCCAGCCAGACGATGCGGCGCCCGGAGGCCAGCTTGGCGCGCAGCCGGGTGTCGGTGTTGAGCGTGACGCGGGTGCCGTCCTCCAGTGCCAGCGAGGTGCTTTGCCCCAGCGCCGTGTTGTAGCGCGCCGGCTGTTCGCGCAGGCCGGTAGCCGCCAGCCAAGCGGTGCCGGCCAGCAGCGCCACGCCGGCGGCGATGCGCCAGTAAGATGCGCTGAAGATGGAAGCGGCCGGTACCGCGCTGCGCCCCGGATTGTGCAGGCTGCCCAAACGGTCGGCGCGGCGCCAGACGCTTTCCAGCCGCAGCCAGGCGATGCGGTGGGCGGTGGCCGCGTCGATCCACGCGTCCAGCTCCCGTTGCTGCTCTGGGGTCCACTGGTCGCCGTCGCGCCTGGCCAGCCATTCGGCGGCTTGCGCCTCGATATCTGCGGCGCGCCTCATGCGGGACCGCCTTTCTCTTTCGTCTTAATACGTATTTTCGCTGTCAATTTCGACATATTGACTACAACTCCTTTCAGCAGCAAGGCCTCCGCCAGCGCGCGCATGCCCTTGGCGATCTGCTTTTCCACGGTGTCTTCGGCAATGCCCATGTGCTCGGCGACTTCGCGCTGCGACAGGCCATCTATCTTGCGCAGCCGCACCACTTCGCCGCAACGCAGCGGCAACTGTTCCAGTGCGTTCTGCAGCAGGCGCAACTCCTGGTGCCCGCTGGCGTGGCGCTCGGGCGTCAGGTCGTGGCTGGAGAGGGGCAACGTTTCAAGGTCGGCATAGGCTTCAATCGAGACGATTTGCGCGCGGCGCGCCTGATCGATCAGCAGGTTGCGCGCGGTGGCAAAAACGAAGGCTTGCACCTGCTCGGGCAGCCGGCGCGCGGCCGATTCATAAATCCGAACATATACTTCTTGCAATAAATCGGCAGGGTCGTCGCCCGGCTGCCGATGCCGGCGCATGAAACGGGCGAGCGCGGCCTCCAGCGGCAGCACCTCGCGCACAAACCAGTCGTCCAGATCAGTAGGCATATCAAGTGAAAATTATGGGCTTAAAGGCTTAGACGAATGGACGACGCAAATCCGGAACGCCGCCGCAAATTAAACAGCCAAAAAAAATCGCCTGCGAACAGGCGATTCTTCTATCTATCGGAAACTACGCGGCGCCCTTCGGCTTCTCGTCGCGCAGCTGGCGCCGCAGGATTTTGCCGACGTTGGTCTTGGGCAGCTCGTCGCGGAACTCGATGTACTTCGGCTTTTTGTAAGCGGTAAATTGCGTCTTGCAAAATTCCATCAGCTGCTCCGAAGTGAGCGACTGGTTGCGGCGTACGACGAACAACTTGATCGCTTCGCCAGAGTGCGCATCCGACACCCCAACGCACGCGCATTCGAGCACGTCTGGATGCCCGGCAATCACGCCTTCGATCTCGTTCGGGTACACGTTAAAGCCCGATACCAGGATCATGTCTTTCTTGCGATCGACAATCTTGGTGAACCCGCGCTCGTCCATGATGCCGACGTCGCCGGACTTGAAGAAGCCATCG
>DASVTJ010000361.1:0-4542 GCA_036387635.1 Duganella sp. | reverse complement strand
GCGCCGCCATTTTTTCACGGCCGTGCGTGCGGGCGTGGCGGCGCACTCCGCCGCCGGCGCGATGCCGGGCGCCATGCCAAGGCCGGCGCCGACCATTAAAGTTTTGAACGCGTCTCTGCGCGATTGGTTGGTCACGTGGTGTCTCCCGTGTGAACTGTTAGGTGTATGGAAAAGCCATGGTAAGGCCCGGTCCGTGTACGAATGTCAGACCCTCCGGTTATTTGGTGGCGGTGAGCTTGAGCAGGTAGACGTCGTTTTCACGCATCGGCAGCGTGACGCTGGCGCGGCCGTCGCTGCCCACGCGCACCGTGCGGCGCTCGGACGGCTTGCCGGTCGCTTGCGACTTCAGCGCGTCGACTTGCGGCCGCGTTAGCTGCTTGGGCGAACCCATGCCGATAAAGGCGGTGTAGGCGTCGTTGCGCTTGTAGCCGACTTGCGCGGTGGTCAGTGTGTAGGTGCCTTTTTTCAGCCCTTGCAGCTTGACGTCGACCTTGCCCTTGTTTTGCGGCGGCAGGTCCTTGATGAAGTATTGCTGGTTGTTGATGTTTTCCGGCAGCGTGTGCGTGTAGTCCCAGACCAGCAGCCGGACGTCGCCCTTGTCGTCGACGGTGGCGATCGATTGCTGATCGGTGTTTTTCAGCTCGGTCGGCGCCAGCTCGTTGAGGAACTGGTAGGCGAAGTAGGCCGGCTTCTTGATGCCTTGCGTGTTCATCAGGCCAAAGCCGCCGTGGAAGGCTTCGAAGCGCGGTCCGGCCTCTTCGAAGATGTCGGTAAACACCCAGTACGACATCGACTGCGCAGCGTCGCCCACCTGCTTGAGCTTTTGCAGGATGTAGGCGGCCTGGTGGTAGCTGTCGTGGCTCGGGTCGGACGGCGTGTACGACGAACTCCACTCGGTGTAGTGCAGCGGCAGCTTGGGCAGCGCCGACGTGTCGATTTCCTTGCGGTTTCTGAGCACGTCGCCGCTGACGGCCGCCGTGTCCTTGCTCAGCACGGTGCCAGTGGTGCCGAATTCGTCGAGGAAGCCCTGATTGACGCCGTATGTGTGGGTGCTGAGGAAGTCGAGCGGCACCTTGTTTTGCACGCAGTAGGCGATCATCTCCGGGATCCACGCGGCGCCGGCGGTGGCCGGGCCGCCGACCTTGTAGCTGCCGTCGACGCTTTTGATGGCGCGCGCGGCGTGGCTGTAGAGCTTGAAGTAATCGGCCTGCGTGCCGGCAAAGAAATCTTTCAGGTTCGGCTCGTTCCATACTTCGAAGTACCAGCTTGCCACTTCGGCCCGGCCGTAGCGCGCGGTCCAGTGCTCGGTCAGCGCCTTGACCAGCTTTTCCCAGCGCTCGTAGCTGCGCGGCGGCGTGACGTTGCCGCGCCACCAGAAGACGGTCTTGTCGCCGCTGGCCATCGCCGCCGGCATAAAGCCCAGTTCGACAAACGGTTTGACGTCGATGCTCAACAGATAATCGTAGAGGGCATCGATATACTGAAAGTTATATTGCTCGTTGCCTTGCGCGTCGATTCGATAAACGGCCATGTCGTCGCTGAGCAAGCCGTGCATGCGGATATATTTAAAACCGGCGTCGCGTTTTATTTCAGCCAATTGCTGCTGCCAGTCGGCGCGCAAACCTTCGTTGGCGCGGCCGGCGCCGATGGCGAAATTAAAGGTGTGATTCAGTTTTCCCTGAATCTGATTGACCTGGAGATCGATGACCCGCTCCTGGGTATTTCCCTGGAGTGGAAATAACAGGGCGGCGCTGAGCATGATCGCGGTGACGGCGTTGGTGGCGGCAGTGGTGGCGGCGAGGAGTCGCATTCGTTCGGCTTTCGGAAGGTGGGCCAGCTGGCTGACACGGACACGGTGTCAGGACCAGGCAAGCTTAGCGCGAGCGGAGGTGGATGAGGTAGCGCTATCAAAGGGGTTGCTGGCAAAATGCGGATTTTGCTAGCAATTTTAGAGGCAGTGTTAGGCGCCGGGCTGCCCGGCGGCGGCGCGCTCGCGGCTTGCTGGCGGCTAGTTGCCGGCAGGCTGCGCGCATACGGTTCTGAACGCTTTAGGCGTGCAGCCGTATTCCTCTTTGAATAGCTTGTTGAAATACGAGACGTTGCTGTATCCGACCGAATAGGCGATTTCGGCCACCGCTGCCGTTTCTTTTTCCGCGAGTAATCGTGCCGCTTCGGTCAGCCGCAGTTTATTCAAATAACTGCTGAACGTATAGCCAAATTCGGATTTTAAAATCTCGTTGATTTTGTTTCGATTCACGCCAGTCGCGGTGACGATATGTTCCAAGTCCAGATCGGCATTGGCATAACCGCTGGCGATAAAGCGAAGGATCACCGCTTTTTCCTTGTCGCGGTGCGGTTCGATCGATAGCTGCTGATAGGCGACCAGCGGCAAATCCTTGCGCAGTTTTTCTTTCACGTCTTCGATCAGCGCGCGCGTGTGCCGCCGAAACATCCACAAGCCGAAACCGGCCCAGGCCACGCCGAGCAGGGCCGCCAGCGCCGCCAGGTAGCGATAGTCGCGGCCGGTCAGTACCAGGCTGTCGATCTCGACGCGGGAATCGATGTTCTTGGGGCTTTGAAAAGTGCTGCCGATGGAGATTTTCGGTACCTGGTCGAGCCGGTACGCGCGGTGCGACAGATCGAGCTTGAACATGTCGTACCACCATTGCGGCGTTTCCAGGCGAGTCAAGTCCAGTTCGACGGCCGAGCCGCCCGGGCCGCAGGAGAAAAACCCCGACGGCGCACGGTAGGTCAGCCAGTCGCCGCGTTTGGAGATATTTTTTTCCAGCGTGGAGGCGGTCAGCATCAAGGTGTTGGCCGGCGAACACTTCGCCAGCACCGTCACCGACGTGTAGCGCGACAAATCCACGTGCGCCGACGTGCCGTCGCGGTTGGCGAAAAACAGTCCGACCGCCGCGAACGGATACGCGGTGTCCGGCGATAGCTTGAAATCGAAGCCGAGCCGTTGCCGGCTTTCGTCGATGCGGGCGCGCGACTGCGGCAGGTCGGAATCGGGTTTCAGGGTCCAGGGCAGGGCGCTGTCGCTGGCGGGCAGCAGCGGCGCGCTCAGATAGCTGCGGCTGACGCACACGTAGCTCGCAAGCACGCTCGCCGCCAGCAGCACCAGGAAGCCGTACAGCGTCTTTTTATAGAATTCCTGCATCGATGGGCGGGCGCGGCTTGGTTGGCGGATGGGTGCGGCGGCAAGCCGCCGCCAGGGCGGCGGGCGGCTTCGCTTGCGGTCCGGATTACTTGATCAGCGATTCCAGCGCGAACAGATCGGCCGGTTGCTCACGCTTGCGCACTTCGTGGCAGACGGCGCCGTCGACGATGATCTCTGCCGCGCGGCCGCGCGTGTTGTAATTCGACGCCATCGTCATGCCGTATGCCCCGGCGGTGTGCATCACCAGCAGGTCGCCGGCGGCCACCGCCAGCGCGCGGTCGCGCGCCAGCCAGTCGCCCGATTCGCAGATCGGACCGACCACGTCGTAGGTCAGTGCCCCGGCGTAGGCTTGCACCACCGGCTGCATGTCCATCCAGGCCTGGTACAGCGCCGGCCGGGCCATGTCGTTCATGGCCGCGTCGACCACGCAGAAGTTCTTTTCTTCGCCGTGCTTGAGGAATTCGACCTTGGTCAGCAGCACGCCGGTGTCGCCGACGATCGAGCGGCCCGGCTCGAAGATCACCTTGATCGGCTTGCCGTCGTGGCGCGCGGCGCGCCAGGCGTCGATTTTGGCGAACAGGCGGCCCAAGTAGTCGGCCACCGGCACCGGCGCCGCCTCGCCCGCTTCGCGGTAGTCGATGCCGATGCCGCCGCCGATGTCGAGGTGGTGCAGCACGATGCCTTCGTCGCCCAACTGGTCGATCAGTTCGATCAGGCGGTCGAGCGCTTCCAGCAGCGGGGCGTCGTCGAGCAGCTGCGAGCCGATGTGGCAGTCGATGCCGGCCACTTCCAGGTGCGGCAGGGTGGCGGCGGTGCGGTAGGTGGCCAGCGCGTCGTCGAAGGCGACGCCGAACTTGTTCGCTTTCAGGCCGGTGGCGATGTAGGGATGGGTCTTGGCGTCGACGTTGGGGTTCACGCGCAGCGACACGCGCGCGGTCTTGCCCATGGCGCCGGCCACCTCGTTCAGACGGTGCAGCTCGGGGATCGATTCGACGTTGAAGCACAGGATGTCGTGCGACAGCGCCAGGCGCATCTCGTCGACGCTCTTGCCCACGCCGGAGAAGATCACCTTGCGTGGGTCGCCGCCGGCCGCCAGCACGCGCAGCAGCTCGCCGCCGGAGACGATGTCGAAGCCGGCGCCCTGGCGCGCCAGCAGGTCGAGGATGGCCAGGTTGGAATTGGCCTTCATGGCGTAGCAGACCAGCGCGTCGCGCCCGGCGCAGGCGTCGGCGTACGAAGCGAAGTTGGCCAGCAGCGCGGCCTTGGAGTAGACATAGGTCGGCGTGCCGAACTGTTGGGCGATCGCGCTCAGCGACACGCCTTCGGCGTGCAGCACGCCGTCTTGATACGAAAATTGCGACATAGGATTATTGTTGGGA
>DASVTJ010000360.1:0-2491 GCA_036387635.1 Duganella sp. | reverse complement strand
CGTCAGCCGCTGGCGGCTGGCCTCGTCGACGCCGGGGCCGTCATCGCGCACGGCGATGCGCGCGCGGCCGGAATCGCGGTCGGCCGCGATCTCGACCCGGCTGCCGGCCGGACAATAGCGCAGCGCGTTGTCGATCAGGTTACGCAGCATGATCTCCAGCATGCGCGGCTCGGCGTGAACCGCGGCGAGCTCGCAGCGCACGGCCAGCGTGATGCCGCGCCGCGCCGCCTCCGGCGCGTGCGCGGCCAGCAATTGCTCCAGCAGCGGCGCCAGCGGCACCGGTTGGCGCACCAGTTGCTCGCGCGCCAGCGGGTCCAGCCGCGCCAGCGACAGCAGGCTGTCGACCAGCGCCGTGACGCGCGCAATATCCTGGCGCAATTTCTGGAACGCCGTGGCCAGCTCCGGGTGCTGGCGCTGTAGCAGTTGCACGTGCATGTGCAGCCCGGCCAGCGGCGTGCGCAGTTCATGGGCGGCGTCGGCGGTAAAGCGGCGCTCGGCTTGCAGCGCGGCGTCGAGGCGGCCCAGCACGCCGTTCAGCGCATGCACGATCGGCAGCAGTTCGCGCGGCTGGCCGGCGGTCGGCACCAGCGCCAGATCGTCGGGCGTCTTGTCCGCGATAGCCGACGCCGTCTGGCGCAAAGGCTTGAGCACGCGGCCGGTCAGCAGCCAGCACACCAGCGCCAGCAGCGCCAGAAAGCCGAGCACCGGCAGCCACAGCGACTCGCCCAGTTCTTCCAGGATATCGAAACGTTTCTTGTATTTTTGGCCGACCTGCACCTCGAAGCGGCGCTCGTCGTCGCGCACCACGAACACGCGCCAGCGGCGCCGGTCCACCTCGGGATCGGCGAAGCCGTGGCCGTCGTCGAAGCCGACAAGGAAAGGCCGCGAAGGCGCGCCGCTGGTACGCTGGATCACGCGACCATCGACGACGATTTGATATTGCATGTCGACCTTGCGGCCCTTGGCGCCGCCGGAGCGCGCCTGCGCAAGCAAGCCGCGCTCGTTCCAATCGGTGGTGGCGGCCAGGATCATGTAGCCGGACTCCTCCAATGCATCGTCGAACACCTCGTTGGTCTCCTGCCACGCGATCACGGTGACGATGCCGAGGCTGGCCAGCCACAGCACGGTGCTGGCCGCGATGATGACCGCCAGCAAGCGCCGCCGCAGCGACCAGGGCGCGCCGCGCGCACCGGCGCCCTGCCCGGCGTTGGCGTTGGCGTCCGGTTTCGCGCCCGCGCCCGCGCCGGTGTCGGCGGTGTTATTGGCCATCGTTTTTCAGCCGGTAGCCGAGCCCGCGCACGGTAACGATGCTGTCGGCGCCAAGTTTCTTGCGCAGGTTGTGGATATACACCTCGATGGCGTTGCTCTCGACCTCCTCGCCCCAGCCGTACAAGGTTTCCTCGATCTGCGCACGGCTGACGATGCTGTTCTTGCGCAGCAGCAGCGCGTACAGCACATGGTATTCGCGTACCGTCAACGCGACCGGCTGGCCGCCCAGGCTGGCCTGCTTGGTGTCGAGATTGAGCGCGATGTCGCCGTGCACCAGGTCGTTGCTCACGTGGTCGGCGCCGCGCCGCACCGCCGCGCGGATGCGCGCCGACATTTCCTCCAGCTCGAACGGCTTGACCAGGTAATCGTCGGCGCCCAGGTCCAGCCCCTCGACCCGGTCGGCCAAGGCGTTGAAGGCGGTGATCAAAATCACGGGCACGCGGTTGCCGGTGGCGCGCAGGTCGGCCAGTAAGGCGTCGCCGGACAGGCCCGGCAGGCCACGGTCGAGCAGCACGCAATCGTAACGGTGCGTCAGCAATGCGGTGTGGGCCGAATCGCCGCGCTCCACCCAGTCGACCGCATGCTGGTCCAGCCGCAGCCACGCGAGGATGGTTTCGCCAAGGGAGGTATCGTCTTCGACTAACAAGATGCGCATGGGGGTCCCGGACAAAATACAGCCGCCAGTATGGCGGAAACCCGGCCGAGTTTGCGCTGTGCAGATGAATCGAATCTTAAACAACCCGGCACCATCACGACCTGATGAGAGTATCCGTGAACCGTTAATGAACCGCACAACGTGACTAAATGTACGACAACGTACACACGGACTCGTCCATGAGCGCTATATTTGACACATACCGGTTCAACATCGGTGCGATGCGGAGAGCCCTTCGCATGGTGCGGCAAATTATTACTCAAGGAGATTTACATGAAGAAGATTTTGATGGCGGCAGCATTCACGATGGCATTTGGCGCGGCAAACGCGGCCGATATCGTTGACACCGCCAAATCGGCAGGCTCGTTCAACACGCTGGTCACGGCGGTCCAGGCAGCCGGCCTGACCGAAACGCTGAAAGGCCCAGGCCCGTTCACCGTGTTCGCACCGACCGACGAAGCGTTCGCGAAAATCCCGAAAGCCAAGCTCGACGCGCTGCTGAAAGACAAAGCCGCACTGACCAAGATCCTGACCTACCACGTGGTGCCGGGCAAAGTCATGGCCGCC
>DASVTJ010000359.1:0-9243 GCA_036387635.1 Duganella sp. | reverse complement strand
GCCGAACACCGCGCCGGCCAGCAGCGCCAGCGCGAAGATCCAGTCGATGGTCGTCAACCGCTTGAAATAGCCTGGCGCCTGAATATAGGTTTGCTGAGTTTTGGTGAGTTCCATTGTGTTCTCCGGTACTGCATGGTTGCCGTAGTCTACCCCGATCGCCGCGCCGGCGAGGGCGAAGGCAAGGGCGCGGATGGTTACGCCGATTGTGGCAGTTTTTCCTTCAACGCTTCGAATTCGCGCTCGAAGTCCATCGTCTTGCGCTGCGTGCTCATGGCCATCAGCGCCTGGGTGCCGGCGGTGCCGCTCGTTTCGTCCGCATCATCCTTGATCCATACCCACAGCCGGCGCTCGCGGATGTAGAACATCGAAAACACGCCCAGCACCAGCAGCGCGCAACCGAGGTAGACCACGTTCTTGCCGGGCGAGCGCGTCACCTGGAACACCGACGCCTTGACCTCGACGAATTCATCAAGTTGTAGATACACCGGCGCGCCGTAGAAGAAGGCGTCCGACAGCGCGTTGGTGGCCAGCAGCAGCCAGCGGCCGTGGTTCTCGTCGGCACTCACGTCCGGCAAGCCGGCCTTGGCGCGCGCGGCCTGCCACAACTCCCACAGGCTGCCGTTGAGGATTTTCATGAACACTTCGGCGGTTTTCTCGCGCCCTTCCACCGGCACCTTTTCCAGGAATTGCGAAATGGCCAGGAAGCCGGCGGCCTTGCTGTCGCCGGCGAACAAGGTCAGGCTTTTCTGTGCCGACGCCTCGATCTGCGCGCGCAGCGCCGCCGCGTTGTCGCCTTGCGGCGTGGCGCGCTCGGCATAGCGTTTGGCGGCGGCGTTGCGCAGGCTTGGGTCGGTCAGCGCGGCGCGCAGGCGCATCCACTCGTTGACGCTATGGGCGTCGTCCGACGGAATGCGCAGGAAGCTGAAGGCATCGGCCGGATTCGAGCGCACCCCGGCCAGGAACACCGTGGCGCCATCGATGGTCACCGGCTGCATATAGTTCTGGTATTCGCGCGCCTGGCCGGTCTTGTCGCGCAGCTTGTACTGTACGCTCGGCCCGACGTTTTTCAGATCCTTGTTGTTGGCGTTGCGCCCGGCCGAGCCGGTGTGCTTGTCGAGGCCCCGCGCGAATTGTTCGCCAAGGCTCTTGCCCTGGGTGACGGCGCGCGCGTCCTGGCCGGCCAGGTTCTCGACGTTGAACGGACGAAAGCCCGACCACTCGACCGTGTATTCCTTGCCCAGCGGCGTGTTGCCGCCCACTTCGCCGGCGATGGCGAACGGCGTGGTGTCGCCGCCGGTCATCGGGAAGCCTGTCAGCTTGAGCTTGCTGCCGCCATCCTCAAAGCTGGACTGGTAAATCGCCAGGCCCTTGTACAGCAACGGCTTGTTGACCTCGATGACGGCCTTGACCACTTCGCCGCTGGCGTGGTCCTTGACCTCGACCTCGCTGGCGAACAGCTTGGGCATGCCGGTGCTATAGAAATCGATGGTGAATTTTTTCAGCTTGATCGTCACCGGCAGTTCCTGGATCAGCACCCCGTCGGCGCGCTGCAGCAGCGCGCTGTCGCTGGAGGCGCCCTCCGGAATCAAGGTGTTGCCGCGGAAGGTGGGATTGGACGTGCCGAGGCGGTGCTGCGGTGGCACCGCAGAGATCAGGCCGCTGCCGCTGAACGGCGTCTTGCCGAGGAACCATTCCTGGAAACGGATCGGCATGTCCGAATCGAACAAGGCGCCGACGCAGATGATGACGATGGCCGAGTGCGCGAAGATGTAGCCGAACTTGTTGGCCGCGCCCTGCTTGGCCGCCAGCAAGGTGCCGTGGTCTTTTTCGACCAGCTTGACCTTGTAGCCGGCGTCGACCAGCCGGGCGGCGGTCTGTTGCGCCAGCGCCGCGCGCGCCAGCGGCGAGCGCCACTGCATCTTGTGGTGGAAATTGAGCAGCGACTGCTCGCGCACGTTCTCGCGCCAGCTGCGCATGTCCTTGACCATCTTGGGCGCGTTGCGCGTGATGCACAGCGAGGTCGACGTCACCAGCATGCCCATCAGCAGCAGGAACCACCACGCCGAGTACACCGAATACAGCCCGACCTTGTCGAACACCGCGTGCCAGAACGGCCCGAACTGGTTGATGTAGTTGGTCGTGGCCTCGTTCTGCTTCATCACCGTGCCGATGACGGCGGCGATGGCGATCATCGCCAGCAGGGCGATGGCGAAGCGCATCGAGGAAATCAGTTCAACAACCTCGCCGACGATGGGACGGCGCGTGTTCAGTTCGATACCGGTGGTGCTGGGGCTGCTCATGCGTGGGAGGATCTCAAATAAAGGATGCAGCGGCGAGTTTATCACCCCGTATCAACAAAAAGGGCAGCCCGCTCGCGCTGCTGCCCTTGTCTATTGGCGGCGCGGCCGGGCCGCTCGGGCCGGCCGGCGCCGCGATCAAGCCACGCCCACCGTTCACGCCGGGTTCACGCCGCGCTCACACCAGGTTCACGCCGGTCATTTCAGGCCGGCGACATAGTCGGCGACGGCTTTCATTTCCTCGTCCGACATGCGCTGCGCGATGACGGACATCTGCGCGCTGTTCTTGCGGCCGCCGGTCTTGAACGAGCCCAGCTGCGCGAACGTGTAATCCTGGTGCTGGCCGGCCAGTCGCGGGTACTGCACCGGAATGCCGCCGCCGCTGGCGCCATGACAGCTGGCGCAGGCCGGCACGTTCTTGTCGGCGATGCCGCCGCGATAAATCTTCTTGCCCAGCTCGATCGTGTCCTTGTTCTTGGCCGCGCCAGGCTTGGCGGCCTGGGTGGTGAGCCAAGCCGAGATATTGCGCTTTTCCTCGTCCGTCAGCATCTTGGCGTAGGTCGTCATCACCGGTTGATGCCGTTCCGGGGTGGTAAAGTTCACCAGCTGCTTATAAATATAGCCTTCGTGCTGGGCCGACAGTTTGGGATTGATGGCAATGGTCGAATTGCCGTTGGCGCCGTGGCAGGACACGCACGCCGGCAAGCCGCGCGCGTTGTCGCCGTCGGTGTACAGCGCGCCACCCTTGGCGGCATCGATTTTCGCTGGCGGGGCGCTGACGGTCGCGGTCGCGGGCTTTTTCTCTTCGGCGGAGGCGGAAGCGGAGACTGCCAGCAGCGCGACGAGCAAGGATCTTACAAATGGTGAAAACACACGATTCATTCAAGCACCCTGAGACGAGTCTAAAAAGTTTTTTTTGAAACTGTCGCCCGCGCTAGCTCGAAATATGCATGGCAACACTTCGTAACCACTCATTGTACAATAGCTTTCCAGCATATCTGCTCCCTTTTGTTGCATTTTCCCCATCTCATGTCCAAACTCTGGCAAGCCCGCTTCTTCACGACCGTCAACCAATTGCGCGATCTGCCCGACACCACGGTGCCGGAAATCGCCTTTGCAGGTCGCTCCAACGCCGGCAAATCGACCGCCATCAACATCCTGTGCAACCAGAAAGGGCTGGCGTTCGCCTCCAAGACCCCTGGCCGCACCCAGCACATCAACTACTTTTCGATCGGCGGCGCCCACGTCGCGCAGCACCGCAAGGACGCGGCCATCATTGAGGAGATCGAATGCCTGCTGGTCGACTTGCCCGGCTATGGCTACGCCGAGGTGTCCGGCTCGGCCAAGCTGCACTGGCAGCGCCTGCTGGGCGACTACGTGCAGCGCCGCGAACAGCTGGCCGCGCTCATTTTGATCATGGATTCGCGCCGTCCGTTCACCGATCTAGACATCCAGATGCTCGAATGGTTCGCGCCGACCGGCAAGCCGATCCACTGCATCCTGACCAAGGTTGACAAACTCAACCGCAACGAATCGGTCAACGTGCTGCGCCAGTCGCGGGCCAAGCTCGCCAGCTATGTCGACGAGGACGGCGAAGGCTTCCCGTTCACGGTGCAACTGTTCTCCGCGCTCAAGCGCATCGGCATCGACGAGGCCAACGACAAGATCCTGGAGCTGGCCGGCGTCACCGACGACGAGGCGGCGACGCAGGTTGCGCTGATCGACATGGAGGACGATGACGAGCCGGATGCCGATGCCGCCGAGTCCGCCGAGCCCGATACCGCGCCGGACGCCGCCCAGCCGCCGGCGCACCCGGACGCGAAGTAAGCCCGTCAGGCCCAACAATTTTTAGGAAGTTTTCACGATGCACACGCCCCACGCCTCCGCCCAATTCCCCGGCATCCGCATGCGCCGCATGCGCCGCGACCCGTTCTCCCGCGCCCTGATGCGCGAGAACACGGTCACGGCGTCGGACCTGATCTACCCGGTGTTCATCCTCGAAGGCACGCAGCAGCGCGAGCCGGTGCTGTCGATGCCGGGCGTGGAGCGGGTCTCGGTCGACCTGTTGCTCAAGGTCGCCGAGGAATGCGTGGCGTTGGGCGTGCCGGTGCTGGCGCTGTTCCCGGTCATCGACGTCTCGAAGAAAACCGAGGACGGCGTCGAAGCCGCCAATCCCGACGGCCTGGTGCCGCGCGCCGTGCGCGCGCTCAAGCAGGCGTTCCCGGAGCTGGGCATCCTGACCGACATCGCGCTCGACCCGTACACCAGCCACGGCCAGGACGGCCTGATCGACGCCAACGGCTACGTCATCAACGACATCACCACCGAGATGCTGATCCGCCAAGCGCTGTGCCACGCCGAGGCCGGCGTCGACGTCGTGGCGCCGTCCGACATGATGGACGGGCGCATCGGCGCGATCCGCGCCGCGTTCGAAGAAAAAGGCCTGATCCACACGCGCATCATGGCGTATTCGGCCAAGTACGCGTCGGCGTTTTACGGCCCGTTCCGCGACGCGGTCGGCTCGGCCAAGAACCTCGGCAAGGGCGACAAGAACACCTACCAGATGGACCCGGCCAATTCCGACGAGGCGCTGCGCGAAGTTGGGCTGGACCTGGCCGAGGGCGCCGACATGGTGATGGTCAAGCCGGGCATGCCGTATCTGGACATCGTGCGCCGGGTAAAAGACGAGTTCAAGGTGCCAACGTTCGCCTACCAGGTCAGCGGCGAGTACGCGATGCTCAAGGCGGCCGCGCAAAACGGCTGGCTCGACCACGACAAGGTGATGATGGAATCGATGCTCGCGTTCAAGCGCGCCGGCGCCGACGCCGTGCTGACCTATTTCGCGCTCGACGTCGCCCGCCTGCTCAAGGCCGCCAAATAAACCCGAGGGTCAAGTCTGACAATCGGACACGAGATCGGCAATCACAGTCATTTACAGCTCAGCCCGTGTACGAATGTCAGACTGACCCCGGTGTTTAGGAAGATTTACGGCCGGCTATTTTTTCCAACAGCTCGGGCGGAATCGGCTGGCCGTTCTTGCCCATTTGACGCACCGTTTCATTCAATAAGTTCAACCGCGCAATCCGCACCGCAGCCCCTGCAATCAAGGCGACGATAGGTATCAACAGCGCGATGATCGGCACCAGTATCGGTGACACGTCGGTCATTAAGCTCATTTTTTCTCCAAATATTTATATCAAGAAGTAGCAGGCCAGGCGCGATAATGCATCAGCAAGTGTAGCATTGGCGAACCCCGAATTGTCCATTAGCCATCGCTACGCAGCGCGGCGATCGGGTCGAGCGCGGCCGCCTGGCGCGCCGGGAACACGCCGAACGCCAGCCCTACCGCCACGCACGCCAGCACCGCACCCAGCACCAGCCCGAGCAGCGCGCCGCTGACGGCGATCACCAGCGCCTCGGCCAGGAACTGCTCGACCACGTCGCGCCGGCGCGCGGCCGGTTTCCCATGTGACAAACAGCCGCTCGTCGTCGAGCCCGAGCTTGACGCCCTCGAAGTCGGACTTGCTTTGCGCGCGGTCCGCCAGCACGCCGACCACCTCCAGCCACACGTGGTTGAGCTTGACGCGGCGCCCCAGCGCGGGCGTGTCGCAGAACAAGGTGCGCGCCAGCCGCGCGCCGAGCACGCATACCCTATCGTGGCGCCGGCGCGGCATCAAACGGGCTCGCGCGTCGCCAGCACCCGGTCGATCAGGCCGTATTCGGCGCCCTCGCCGGCGGACATGAAGTGGTCGCGGTCCGAGTCCTTCTCGATGCGCGCCAGCGTTTGCCCGGTGCGTTCGGCGTAAATGGTGTTGAGGCGATGGCGCAGGTACAGCACTTCGCGCGCCTGGATCTCGATGTCGGACGCCATGCCCTGCGAGCCCCCGTGCGGCTGGTGGATCATGATGCGGGTATTGGGCAGGGCGTAGCGTTTGCCGCGCGCGCCCGCCGCCAGCAGGAACGAGCCCATGCTGGCGGCGAAGCCGGTGCACAGGGTCGAGACGTCCGGCGTGATGAACTGCATCGTGTCGTAAACAGCCATGCCTGCATACACCGAGCCGCCGGGCGAATTAATATACAGCGAAATATCCTTGTGCGGGTCCTCCGACTCCAGGAACAGCAACTGCGCGACGATCAGGTTGGCCGATTGCTCGGTCACCTCGCCCACTAGGAACACCACGCGCTCCTTGAGCAGGCGGGAGTAGATGTCGAAGGCGCGCTCGCCGCGCCCGGTCTGTTCGACGATGGTGGGCACCAGGCCCAGGCCCCGGGGAAAATTGACAGTCATAATCGTCCTTTCGCGTTTAAGTGAGTCTCTAGATGAATCATCAGGTTGATGACTGCCCGCTTGACGCCCGTCGGCCGCCGCCGTGTGACGCCGAAAAAATATATAGTTGGCGTGTCACATCCGGGCGTCGCCAGACGTCATGTGGCACCAATCCCAACACAGGAGATCCGGATGCCCCCGATTACCGATCCCGACGGCGCCATGTTTGAAAAGTTACGCCCGCGCCTGACGGCGATCAGCCGCCGCATCGTCGGTAGCGAAGCGGAAGCCGAGGACGTCGTGCAGGATTGTTTTTTCAAATGGCAAGGCATTGACCAGACGGCGCTAGAGACGGCTGCGGCTTGGCTGACCACCGTTGTGCGGCACCAGTCGATCGACCGCCTGCGCAAGCGCGCGCGGGACCTGGGGGTGGCGCGCGGCTCGACGGAACTGGCGCCGGAGGCGCCGCCGGCGCAACCCGAAAATGAATTGCTGCGGCGCGCGGAAGTGGGCGAGGCGCTGGCCCGCCTGCTGGCACGCCTGTCGCCGTCCGAACGTCTGGCGCTGGTGTTGCACGAGGTGTTTGAATGCGGCCATGCCGACATCGCGGCCGCGCTCGGCACGACGCCGGTGAACGCGCGCCAATATCTGGCGCGGGCGCGCCGGCGCTTGCGCGACGACGATGCGAAGGCGGCGTCCGGCGAGAAGCTGTGCCGCGAGTTGATCCGCCATTTCCAGGCCGCGCTCAACGGCCGCGACGTGCCGGCGATGATGACGCTGCTCGGCGACGACCAACCGGTGTCGGTGATCGCCGCGCCATCGCCACGGCTGCGCGGCGCCAGCGCCAACGACGCCCGCTACCGCCCCGCCCTGGCCGCCTGAACCGGCGATCCGGAGCCGGCTCGCCATGAATGCATGGGCCCGTGTAGAAAAGGTGGACCTGGAGGTTAGTCGATCGTCACTTCCTTGCGATTGTCGCGCGAGACGCGGTCGATCATCTTGTTGTACGGGTCGACGCCGACGTCGAACGGCTGCTCCTTGACCGTCACCGTCACCACCGGATCGCTGCCGGACAGGACGCGCTTGTCGGTGAACAGCACCCGCTCATCGCGCTCCTTGGCGCCCGGCGCGCGCGCGAACACCGCGATCTCGACCGGCTCGTCGTACGCGCGCGCCGTTTCCTTGCCTTTGCCGTCGGCTTCCATTTTTGCCAGGTGCAAGGTCATCGTCACGTCCCATTGGCCATCGGCGCGTTTCTTGGCCTTGGTCTCGGTCACGCGGTTGTCGTAGAAGACGATCTTCTCGAACAGGTCGGTGATCAACGCCTGCTTGTCCTGCGGCGCCTCGGCGCGGATGTAGGTCAGCAGCTCGCGGCTGGTGGTGTACGGCGCCGTTTGATACGCCTTGTCCGTCAGGAAGCGCTTGAGCGCGCGGTTGAGCGCTTCCTCGCCGATCTCGTCGCGCAGGCGGTAGAACACCAGGCTGCCCTTGCGGTAGTGGATGTATTGCTGGTTCTCGACGCGGAACAGCGGCTGCTCCTCGACGAGCTCGCCGCCACGGTCGCGCAGGTAGCCGTCGAGCTCGAAGCGCAGGAAGCGGCGCAGCTTGTCGCGGCCGTATTCCTTCTCCATCACCATCAGCGCCGAATACTGCGCCAGCGATTCGATCAGCATGCTGCCGCCCTGGACGTTGGCGCCGACCACCTGGTGCCCCCACCACTGGTGCGCCATCTCGTGCGCGGTGACATAGAAGACGTAGTCGATGTCGTCCTTGTCGCGCAGGTCGGCGATGAAGCCGAGCGCTTCCGAATACGGAATCGTGTTGGCGAACGATTGCGCGAAACCCTGATAGTTCGGGAACTCCAGGATGCGCACCTGCTTGTGCTGGTACGGCGTGTAGTTGGCGTCGAAATAATCGAGCGACTTTTGCGTCGAGGCGATCATGCGGTCGACGTTGTAGGCGTGCTTGCTGTCGTAGTAGACCTCGATCGGCAAGCCGCGCCACTCGCCCTTCCTGACGTTCCAGCGCGCCGACAGGTAGGCGAAAAAGCCCACCATCGGCCGGTCCATCTTGTAGTGGAAGTAGCGGCGCCCGCCCTGCTCCCAGCTTTTTTGCAGGTAGCCCGGCGCGATGGCGATCTGGTCGGCGCTGGTCGAGACGGTGGTCTCGAAATTGATCCAGTCCGATATGCCGCCGAAAACGTTGTCGGCGCGCGCCTTTTCATCCTCCAGCTTGGCCATGCGCTGCGGTTCGCCCAAGCCGCGCTTGCGCCGCTCGTTGCGGTCGGTCAGCTCGCGCGTGTCCTGGTAACCGAAGTGCGGGAAGAACTCGTGGTTGTTGAAGAAGGTGCCGTTCAGGTTGACGCTGTCGGCCGCGCCGCTGTTGGTGAAGCCCTGGTGGCGCACATCGACCTGGAACGAGAGGTCGACGCGCGCGCCCGGCGCCATCGGCTGCGCCAGCTTGATGACGCGGAAGCCCGCGACCTTGTCGTCAAGCACGACCTGGTGCGGCGGCAGGTTCTGGAAGGCGCTCTCGACATCGGGATTGAATTGCAGCCGCAGTTCCGACAGCGGCGCGCCGGTCTTGTTTTCCAGCAGATAGTGGCCACGGATCGCCACCCGGCGCTCGGCCGGATAAATGTCGACGTCGGCGCGCACATCGGTGATGCGCGGCTGCGGC
>DASVTJ010000358.1:0-4158 GCA_036387635.1 Duganella sp. | reverse complement strand
CGCATCGGTGCTGCGTTTGCCGGCGCCGCTCTCGCCGATCGCCTTCAATTCCTTCGAAAACGCCGCATCGCGCTCGGTGTAATCGCGCATGCGCGAATACATCTCCGCGTTGAGGAAAGGATTGGGGGCGCGGCCGACTGGCGCCTCGGCGGGATTTTTGGCGGGAGCCTGTTTTTTGTTTGTCATGAGTAGCTAACTAAGGTTAAGGACCGTAGTTTAGCCGACCTTGAAGGCGTCGATGACAATCTTCGCCGCCTTGCCGAGGATTTCGTGCTCGGTCTCGTCGTCTTTGCCCGGCTGCGTAACGTAGACCGCCAGCACGATCGGCGCTTTACCGGGCGGCCACAGGACGGCGATATCGTTGACGGTGCCATAGTCGCCGGCGCCGGTCTTGTCGCCCACGCACCAGGTCGAAGGCACGCCGGCGCGGATGCGGGTGGCGCCGGTCGTGTTACCGATGAGCCAATCGGTGAGGATCTGGCGCTTGGCCGGCGGCAGCGCCTGACCCAACGTCAGCGCGTGCAGCGACGCCATCATCGCCGCCGGCGTGGTGGTGTCGCGCGGATCGCCTGGGATCGCGCTGTTGAGCGCCGTCTCCCAGCGGTCGAGGCGGAACTGGCGGTCGCCGATCGAGCGCGCATAGGCGGTCACCGCCTCCGGCCCGCCAAGCTGGCGGATCAGCAGGTTGGCGGCCGCGTTGTCGCTGTACTGGATGGTGGCCGCGCACAGCTCGGCCACGGTCATGCCGCCGTCCAGATGCTTTTCGGTGATCGGCGAATGCGTCACCAGCTCGTCCTTGTCGTAGCGCAGGCGCTGCTCCAGCAGCGACGGCTCGCGCGCCAGCACCGCCGCCGACAGCATCATCTTGAAGGTGCTACAAAACGGAAACCGCTCATCGGCCCGATGCAGGATCTGGCGGCCGTTCGCCGTGTTCAGCGCCGCCACGCCCAGCCGGCCGCCGGAAGCGGCTTCCAGCTGGACAAGCCGCACGTCGGGCGGCATCGTGGTGACAGGGGGCTTGACGGGGGCGGCGCCGGCCGCATTGACGCGGGCCAGCGGGCTGACGGCCAGTGCCAGGATCAAGCTGCGACGGATGGAGGAATGGTTCATTGGGGCGCGGACGGAGTTAAGTGTTGGCTAATATAGTACCAATTTGCCCAACACGCCAGCCCTGCCGATGTCGAAAATATTATCGGCGTCGCCATCGCCAATTGCGCGCGCCGTATTTTAGCGCCCGGGTAGACTGGGCTCATGGTCACTCAAGTTCTCATCGTTGGCGCCGGCCCCACCGGCCTGGTACTCGCCCTGCGCCTGGCGCGGCATGGTGTCGCCGTGCGCATCATCGACCGCAACAGCGGTCCTGGCCAGGCCTCGCGCGCGATGGCGGTCCATGCCCGCACCTTGGAGTTTTATCGCCAGCTCGGCTTTGCCGACGCGGTCGTCGACCTAGGCATCCGCATCGACGCGATCCACCTGCGCGAAGATGGTCACGATATTGTCGAGCTGCCGCTCTCGGACATCGGCGCCGGTCTTAGTCCCTACCCGTTCGTGCTGGCCTTTCCGCAGGACGATCACGAACGCTTTCTGGTCGAGCGGCTGCGCGCCGAAGGCGTCGACGTCGAATGGAACACCGAGCTCGAATCGTTCACACAGGACGAACGGGGCGTGCGTTCGGTCTTGCGGCGTGGCGACGAACAGATCTCCTGCACCACCGCTTTCCTGTGCGGCTGCGACGGCGCGGGAAGCCGCGTGCGCCAATCGCTGAAGATCGACTACAGCGGCGGCACCTACGACCATCTTTATTATGTGGCCGACGTCAAAACCGAAGGCCCGCCCAACGTCGACCTGATCGGCCACATCGGCGCCAATACCTTTGCGCTAATGCTGCCTGTGCGCTCGCGCGGCATGCAGCGGCTGATCGGCATCATGCCGGAACAAGTCGGCAACGAGGCTGCGCCCAGCTTTGAAGATGTGCGGCCGGTGCTCGAACCGCTGCTCGGGATCAAGATCGAGCAGTTGAACTGGTTCTCCACCTACCGCGTGCACCACCGCGTGGCGTCGCAATTTCGCGTCGGCCGCTGCTTCCTGGCCGGCGACGCCGCCCACATCCACAGCCCCGCCGGCGGCCAGGGCATGAACACCGGCATCGGCGACGCCGTCAATCTGTCGTGGAAACTCGCGCAGGTGCTGCGGGCCGGCGCCTATGGATCGCTGCTCGACACCTACGAGGCGGAGCGCATCGCCTTTGCCCGCAAGCTGGTCACCACCACCGACCGCGCCTTCCAGCTGATTGTATCGAAAGGCGCCGGCGGCAAGCTGCTGCGCAAGTGGTTGGTGCCGCGCGTGTTCCCGGTGCTGACTGGCTTCACAGGCGCCCGCCGCACGCTGTTTAAAACCCTGTCGCAAGTGCATATCCATTATCACGACAGTTTGCTCAGCGGCGGGCGCGCGGGCGAAATCATTGGCGGCGACCGCATGCCATGGGTACCGCAAGCCGATGGCGGCGACAATTTCGCCGCGATGCGCACGTTGGGCTGGCAGTTGCACGTCTATGGCAAGCCCGATCCGCTGCTGGTCGCCGCCGCCCAGGTGCTGCACCTGCCGCTGCACGCGTGGCCGTGGAACGCGGCCGCCGAGGAAGCCGGCCTGCTGGAGGACGCGGCCTACCTGATCCGGCCGGACATGCACGTGGCGCTGGCCATGCCGCGCCAGGAACTGGACGCGCTGCGCGAAATGATCGCGCGCTTCCAATTACGGTTCACGCAAGATCCCGCAGCGCTTTAGCCGGGTCCCTGTTTTAGCCCGGGTCCCTGTTTAGCCGGATTCCTGTTAGCTCGCTTTCCGGTTTTAGCCCGCGTCCAGATGCCTGCGTCGGCATCCAGCGCGCGGCGAAACCATCGTTCGATTTCCAGCGGTATCATTAAATCCGCCTTAACCGGCATACAATACGCATTGACAACTTTCCGGCCGACGCGATATGTTCAGCGTCGGGCCGTCCGTGCGTCGATGATTTCTGCCGCGACCGGCTTCGGCCAGCATTACCAACAAACAATAAAAGGATGTCATGAGCAACAAGTCCCAGAATTTCACCCGCCGCGACCTGCTGCTGTCCGCCCTTTCCGCCACCGCCGTTGGCGCGTTGCCAGGCTTTGCGCTGGCACAGAGCGCCGCGCCGGCCTCCGCTGCCGCAGCTACCCTGACCCCGGCCGACGCCGAGTTCACCAAGCTGCTCGACAACTTTGCCGAGGAAATCCTGCGCCTGTCGCCTACCACCGCCACCTCGCTGGGCCTGGATAAGGGCGAGCGCGCCGCGCTCAAGTCGCAGCTGGAGAACGCCGGCCGCGCCGGCGACGCCGCCTGGGCCGGGCAAGTCAAGTCGATGCTCAAGCGCCTGTCGCGCGTCGACCGCCAAAAGCTCGGCGACGACGCCCAGTTGCGCTACGACTCGGTGCGCTACGCCGCCAACGAAGGCCTGGAAGGCTTGCGCTTCTCGTTCGGCGGCGCCGCCGCCGGCTTCCATGGCGGCACCGCGCCGTTCCCCGTCACGCAGCAGGACGGCGCGCTCACCGGCCTGCCCGAATTCCTGCACTCGCAGCACCAGATCGCCAACGCCGCCGACGCCGAGGCCTATCTGGACCGCGTGACCGGCATGGCGCGCACGCTCGATCAGGAAAGCACCCGCATCGCCGACCAGGCCAGCCGCGGCATCATGCCGCCGAATTTCATCTGCCGCACCGCGCTGGCGCAGATGCACGAGTACCGCAAGACCGCGATCGCGCAGCAAAAGCTGGTCACCTCGCTCACCGAACGCACGCAAAAACTGAATATTCCCGGCGACTGGAACGCGCGCGTGACGGCGCTGGTCGAAACCCAGGTCTACCCGGCGCTGGAGCGCCAGATCGCCACGTTCACCCGCGCCACCGCCAAGGCCACCGACGTCGCCGGCGTGCACCGCCTGCCCGACGGCGCGGCCTACTACGAGTGGGCGCTGCGCCTCGGCACCTCCACCAACCGCAGCGCGCGCGACGTCCACAACGTGGGCCTGGAACAGAACCGCATGCTGCAATCGCGCATCGACACCATCCTCAAGGCGCAAGGCATGACGCAAGGTACCGTCGGCGCGCGCCTGGTGGCGCTGTCGAAGGACCCGAAACGCTT
>DASVTJ010000357.1:0-2552 GCA_036387635.1 Duganella sp. | reverse complement strand
GTCGACCAGCGCCTGCGCTGCGTCGCGCTCGCCGCCGATGTGGTCGCCGTGCTTGCCGCCGAGGACGTCGAAATGGCGCGCCATGAAATCGCGCCCGGCCAGCAGGCCGTGGTGGCGCAGGTAGTCGAGCGGGATCAGGCGTGCCTGCGGCGAATCGATGGCGCCGAAGCCGATGGTCTTGCCGGCCAGCCAGGCCAGTTCGGTGATCGGCGAATCGGCGCGCGTGACCAGCACCGATGTCAGGTCGCGGTCGGTGTCGCGCATGGCCACGGTGTCGAGCACCAGCCCGCGCGCGCTAGCCAGGCGCTCGGCGCGCACCCACGCCAGCGGCGAGTTCCACGCCAGCGCGATGCCGCCGTCGAATTGCGCCTCGACCTGGCGCTCGTAATTGGAATAAAGAATGTAGTCGAACGCCAGGCCGTGACGGCGGAAGTATTCCTTGAAGCCTTCCCAGATCGTCACGACCTTGGGCGCGTAGGCCACCGCGCCCATCATCAAAGGCGCCGTCGCATTGGCGGGAATCGTTGCCGGCGTCATTGCCGCCGTCGTTACCGGGGTCGTTACCGGGTTTATTGTCTGATTTATTACAATACTCATTGAGGTCCCTTGTCCTGTGCGAAGATAATCATCCGAAAACCGGCATGCCGCAAACGGCCTTGCCGATGAAGTCATACAAAACGTCCGACGTCGGCGCCATCACCGAGGCCGCGCGGGCGTCGCGGAAATAGCGCTCGATGCCGAGGTCCTTGCGGAAGGCGGCGCCGCCGCACACGCGCATGGCCGTGTCGCTGACCTCGAGCGCCGCCTCGGCCGCCGCCGCCTTGACCTGCATCACGCGCAGCATGGCGTCGGCGCGGCCGGCAGCCAGCGCGGCGACGGTGTCGTCGCGCAGCGTGCGCGCCATATCGGCCTGGATGCGCGCGCGCGCCAGGTAGGCGCGGATGGTCGGCAGGTCGGCCAGTGCGCTGTCGAGGTGTTCGAGCTTGCTGGCGGTGACGTGGCCGCAGGCGGCCTCCAGCACCGCCTCCATCAGACCGAGCGAGCACGACGCGATCAACGTGGAAAACACCGGCAGCACCGTGCCGACCATGATGTCGAAGCCGCCGCCATCTGCCCCCAGCAGCGCGCCGGCCGGCACCCGCACCGCGCTGGCCGTCAGCGGCGACGAGCGGTTGCCGCGCAGGCCGAGGCCGTCGAAGAACTTCGCTTCGCTGATGCCCGCGCGCTCGCGCTCGATGAGCCACAGGCTGCTGACGCCGGCGCCGTCGGCCGGCCCGGTCGACCACACGTACGAATCGGCCTCGGTGGCCGAGGTGACCATGGTCTTGCTGCCGTCGATGACGACCTGGTCGCCGTCGCGCCGCGCCGTGCCGGTCGGCGCCCAGAAGTGACTGCGCGAGCCGCTGTCGGACCACGCCAGGGTGCTCAGGTGGCGGCCGGCGGCGACCTCGCGCCGCAGCGGCTCGGCGCCGAATTGCTCGATGACGACGGTGGCGCAATAGTGCATGCACACCACCATCGCGGTCGACGGACAGGCTTGGGCGATGCGTTCGACCACCCGGGCCGCCTCGGCCAGGCCCATGCCGCCGCCGCCGACCGCCTCCGCGCTGATCAAACCGAGCAGGCCGGCCTGGCCCAGCGCGACGACGGCCGCGCGCGGAAAGGCGGCGTCGCGGTCGGTGGCGACGGCGGCCGGGGCGATGGTCGAGACGACAATGGCATCGAGTGTGTGCAGATAGGGCATGGCATTCCTTTGAGCGACGATGGAGCGCGCCCGGAAAGCCGGAGGACAGACAGGCGTGTGACGGCCCGGACGCCGGCGATGGTGGCCGGACGCGGCGGGGCGGCGTACCTCTCAGGTTCCGCTGACCCGCCGGAAGGCAGCGCTTGGAAACGGTACTGCCGCCGGATCGGCATCAAGCCAGCCACACGGGGCGGAGTGGAGTGGAGTGGAGCGCGCGCGGCCGTCGGACCCGCCCGCTCCTGGACGGAGACGGGATCGGCGTTACGGCGGACCGGCTTGCGACAATCTTGACGGCGAAACCAGTTTAGCAGAGTCATCCCGACGCGGTCGCCCGCGACGCCGCCGCCCCCACGGGGGTCAGTCTGACAATCGGACACGGGCTGATTCGCCGACTAATGACGGTCCAGCCGCTGTGTGATTGCCTTGTTCGTCGAGCTGGTTGCCGGCTGTGCTTTTCAGAGCTTTAAGGTCGAGCCTGTGTCCGATTGCGATGATTGTCAGACTTGACCCTCGGGTTTAGCCGCCGGCCAAGGCGGCCATTTCGCGGCGCATGTTGGCGATGGCGCGCTCGTTGTAGGTGTCGGCGAAGTAGGCGTCGCCGAACAGCTGGCCCGCCTCGGCCTTGCGGCACAGGTGCGCCAGCGCGCCGCCACGGTCCTGGCGGTACTTGACGTCCGGCAGGTGGCTGTATTCCTGGCGGATGCCGCGCGCGTAATTATGATAGACCTCGTCGTCCTGGCCGAGGATGGCCAGGTCGACGCTGAGCATGACGTCCTTGAGCCGGTGGCCGATCGACGCTTCCTGGAAA
>DASVTJ010000356.1:0-4399 GCA_036387635.1 Duganella sp. | reverse complement strand
GCGCTGTGGTTGCTCGGAAAGCCGCCGTTGCCCACCAGATTGAAGGCCCATTTGCGCGCTTTGACGCTGTTGATCAGAAACTTGATCGGGCCGACGGTGACCCAGGTGATCAGGGGTGTGACGAGGTAAGCGATGTCCATCCGGAATTCCTTTGTATTTTTGTGGCGCAATTATCGCAGATGGGTTCACAGGGACGGAAGCAACTCGTATAAAATTCACATATCCCATCATTTCCATAAAGACAATTATGCGGCATTTCGGCGTCTCCTTCGTAGTCACTTTCATCCTCCTGGGCCTGGCCGGCTGGTGGGGCTTTAGCCAGGGCGGCAGTTCCGGCCTGCTGCAGGCGCTGTGGATTTGCACCGTGCTCGGCATCATGGAAGTGTCGCTGTCGTTCGACAACGCGGTCGTCAACGCGTCGGTATTGCGCCATTGGAACGAATTCTGGCGCAAGCTGTTCCTGACGGTCGGCATCCTGGTGGCCGTGTTCGGCATGCGGCTGGTGTTCCCGTTGCTCATCGTGTCGATGGCCACCGGCCTGGGCCTGATGGACGTGTGGACCATGGCCACCAAAAACCCGGACGAGTATTCGCGCTACCTGACCGGCGCCCACGCCCAGGTGGCGGCCTTCGGCGGCGCCTTCCTGTTGCTGGTGTTCCTCAACTTCCTGTTCGACGAGGAAAAGGAACTCCATTGGCTCGGCTGGTTCGAGGCCAAGGTCGGCCAGCACGGCACCGAGAGCCTGGCCGTGTTGCTGGCGCTGGCGGCGGTGTTCGGCTGCGTCTACCTGGTGCCGGAGGCCGAGAAGTTCAGCGTGCTGACGGCCGGCGTAGTCGGCGTGCTGGTGTACCTGGCGGTGGGCTGGATCAGCAGCCTGCTCGAGGAAGACCCGCCGGCCGAGGACGGCGACACGACCGAGGCCGGCGTCGGCGCGGTGGTGTCGGCGGTCTCGCGCGGCAGCATCGGCGGCTTCCTGTACCTGGAGGTGCTCGACGCCTCGTTCAGCTTCGACGGCGTCATCGGCGCGTTCGCCATCACCAAGGATGTCGTCATCATCATGCTGGGGCTGGCCATCGGCGCCATGTTCGTGCGCTCGCTGACGGTGTTCCTGGTGCACAAGGGCACGCTGGACGAGTACGTCTATCTGGAGCACGGCGCCCATTATGCGATCGGCATTTTGGCACTGATCATGCTCGCCAGTGTCAAATACCATATTCCGGAGTGGTTTACCGGCTTGTCCGGGGTCGCCTTCATTGCCGTGTCGCTGTGGTCATCGATCCGTCACAAACGCCTGCACCCCGCGTGATAAGATTGAAAAGATTGCGGACCGATTTACACGCTCGTGCGTGAAATCGGTCGCACGCCCCTTTGCATAATCGTTTTGCATAAACATTAACCGGCTTACTTATGAAATCGAAACGTATCGTTCTGTACTTCATCTGCCTGGTGGTCGCCACCTTGCTGGTGTTCGTCGCCTACACGTGGGCGATGTTGCACATCTCTTATTCGGATGGCGAGCGCGCCGGCTATCTGCAAAAGTTTTCCACGCGCGGCTGGATTTGCAAAACCTGGGAAGGCGAGATCCTGTTGACGTCGATGCCGGGCGCGATCCCGGAGA
Organism: Duganella sp.; assembly: GCA_036387635.1. GTDB lineage: Bacteria > Pseudomonadota > Gammaproteobacteria > Burkholderiales > Burkholderiaceae_D > Rugamonas. The sequence continues at coordinate 2,781 of DASVTJ010000356.1, read as the reverse complement.
AGTTTGAATTCAGCGTGCGCGACGAGAATGTCGCCAGGCAGTTGACCGACGCCACCGGCAAGCGCGTGATCCTGAGCTATTCGCAGCACAAGGGCGTGCCGACGCAGTGCTTCGGCGAGACCGAGTACTACATCACCAAGGTGCAGATACAGCAGTAACCACGGTAAGACGTAGGGCGGATTAACGTAGCGTAATCCGCCGGGCGTCGCCGGCGGCTCGTCGATGGTGGATTACGGCGTACCGCCTGATCCCCACCACGTGGTTCCGCGTTATCAACGCAATTCCACGAAATTCCAGGTGTTCCCAGGCGTGTTTTCAGCGTGCGCGCCACACCGGCTGCGCCTGACGCGCTTCCTTGCGCGCGCGGGCCGCGTCCAGAGTTTCCACCACGGCGCCCTCCGCTCCTTCAACCGCTTCCACCTTGGCCTGCACCGTCGCCAGAGCTTTTTGCACGGCGCCCTGGCGGCGGGTTTCCAATTCCAGTAATTGCTGTTTGGCGGCGGTCATCGCGGCGGTCGTGTCGGCCACCTTGCGCTGCATCGCGGCGTGCGCCTTGGCCGTTTCCAGCAACGCCAGCTGCGCGGCGGCCTTGTCGATGGCCGCTTGCGCGGCGGCTTGCTCGGCCAGCGCGCGCTGCTGCATCGCGTCCGCCTCGGCCTGCTCGGCGTCGGCGCGTTCGCGGGCAGCGTCGGCCAGTTGCTGCTCGGCCTCCAGACGGGCGGCGATGGCTTTCGAGGCCCGCACTTCGGCGGCGGTGGTCTGGCGCTGCTGCGCGAGCTTTTGTTCGATTAGCGCCAGCGATTCGCGCTCGGTGTCGATGAAGGCGCGCTCGGCTTGTAGCAGCGCTTCGGCGGCGGCCGCCTTGTCCTGTTCGATCCGGGCGCGCTCGGCGTGCACCACGCCCAGTTCCAGCGCCAGATGGGCTTGCGCGGCCAGCGCCTGCGCGGCCACCGTTTTCTGCTCGGCTTCCAGCGCCGTTTGCGCGGCGATCACGCGGGCCGCCTCGGCCTGCTTGTCGGCGGCGGAGGCCAGGCGCTGCGCGGCGTCCTGTTGCCGACGCAGCGCGTCGGCCTGCTCGCGCTCGGCGGCGATGCGCGCGCGCGCGGCGTCGCTGGCGCCCTGCTCGGCCGCCAGCTTGTCCTTGAGCGCGGCGATGGCTTGCTGCTCGGCGGCGGCGCGCGCCTGCCCGGCCCGCAACAACTGCTCGGCTTGCGCGGCCTTTTCTTGCGCCAGCGCGTCGGCCTGGCGTTGCGCCTCGACTTGCCGCGCCAACGTGGCGACCTCTTGCTGCTCGGCGGCGTTGGTCTGCGCGGCCAGCTCGGCGGCGGCGCGCGACAACGCGGCGCGCTCCTCGGCCAGTTCGGCGCCGCGCTGCTGTTCCAGCACGTCGGCGCGGGCGGCGTCGGCGGCGATGGCGTCGGCGACCTGGCGCTGCTTGGCTTGCGCCAGCGCCAGCGACTCGGCCTCGACCTTCGTGTGGGTGACCAGTTCGGCCTCCTGCTCGGCCTGCACGCGGGCCAGCGCGACGGCGCGCAGCTGGCTGTCGACCTCGATGCGCGCCTCGGTGGCGGCCATGATGCTGGCGTCGGCGTCGCGGCGCGCCTTGGCGCTGGCGGCGGCCACCATTTCCAGGCGTTCGCGCTGGAGCGCGGCGTCGCGGATTTCCTTTTCGGTTTGCAGGCGCAGGTGCAGCGACTGGGCGGCGCTGCGCTCGGATTCGGCCCTGGCCAGCGCAATCTGCTCGCGTTCCTGCTCCAGGTGGGCCAGCGCGCGCGCCTCCTCGAGCGCGCGCACCTCGGCGGCGGCGCGGTTGAAGGCCGACTCCAGCGCGATCTGGTCGGCGCGCTCGCGCTGCACCGTCAAGTCGAGCGCCTCGGCCTCGGCCTGCACCAGCATTTGCGCGGTCTGGCGCGCGGCGTACGAATGGCGCTCGCGTTCGCGCGCCAGCGTGGCGACGCGGGCGTCGGCGCTGGCGATGCCGACCACTTCGTCCTTGGCCGCCTGCACGGCGGCGACGCGCTCGACCGCCTGCAGGCGGGCTTGCTCGGTTTGCAATTGCAATTCCTCGGCGGCGCGCGCGGCTTGCTCGGCCAGCTCCGATTCGGCGGCGATCTGTTCGAAGGCGCGCTTGCGGCTTTCGTTTTCGGCCTTGGCGCGCGTTTCGGCGGCCAGGCGGATTTGCGTGTCGGTCTCGACGCGGGCACGCAGTTCGGCCGTTTCCTGCTTGACGGCGTCCAGGCGCGCCACGCTGGCCTGGGCTGCGGCGCGCAGCGATTCGAGGCGGTCGCGGTTGGCGGCGATGGCCTCCTCGGAAGCTTGGGCGTTTTGCTGGGCGACGGCGGCGGCGGCGGCGTCGATGGCGGCGCGGTCTTCGGCCAGCGCGCGGGCGCGGGCTTCGGCGTGGGCGCGGCTTTCGGCGGCGCAGGCGGCCTTGGCCTCGGCCTCGACGCGGGCGATGGCTTCCTGGATAGCCCGCATTTCCATCGCCGCGCGCGGCGTGTGGGCGTCGGCGGCCGGTTGCTCGTCATGCAAGGTGATCGTCGGCACGGTGTCGGCGGAAAAAGCCACGCCCAATTGGACGTCCTCGATGGCGCTTTCGCGTGGAGCCTGTTGTGCTTGCATGAGTATTCTCGCTGACGATGTGCCCCGGCACACACCGGGACTTCTAAGCGTTCATTATCAAACAGCGAACACGCGCGCCGAACGGCGAGCAGAGGCGGAAAGACCCGCCTATTCCCCTGACACCGATCACACCGGCAGCGGCGGCTCGTCCATCAGCGC
>DASVTJ010000355.1:0-3844 GCA_036387635.1 Duganella sp. | reverse complement strand
GAGGCGGCCCATGAAGGCCAGCGAGGCCACCAGGCCGATGGTGCCGTGGCCGCACATGCCCAGGTAGCCGACGTTGTTGAAGAAGATGACGCCGGCCGCGCAATCGGCGGCGTGCGGCTCGCATAGCAGCGCGCCGACCAGCACGTCGGAGCCGCGCGGCTCGCACACCACGGCGGAGCGGAAGGTATCGTGTTCGCGTTTCAGCAGATCCAAACGCTCGCTCAAAGGACCGCCGCCCAGATCAGGGCCGCCCTCGATGACAAGCCGGGTAGGCTCGCCGCCGGTATGGGAATCAATGATGGAGATGGTTTTCATGGTCAAATCTTAGGCTTCGACGGCGCGGCTGTCTTGCACCGGCTGATCACGATAAATGACGAAATCCGCATAATGTCGAAATAACAGCAGACTCCTGGGCGCTGCGCTGGCACAATCCGGAGTATGGAAAATCTACCTCCCCCCGACGACCTCGCGCGCCGCGCGCTGGGCGCAGACATTGCCGATCCTTTCTTTGCCGAGGCGTTGTTCGACGCGCTGCCGGACGTGGTTTTTTTCGTCAAGGACGTGGCGGGGCGCTATGTCGTGGTTAATCAAACGCTGGTGCAGCGTTGCGGCCGACGGCACAAGTCGGCGCTGATAGGGCGCACGCCGACCGAGGTGTTTTCCCATCCGTTCGGCCAAACCTACGTGGCCCAGGACATGTCGGTACTGGCCGGGGGCAACGATATCGAAGACCAGCTGGAGCTGCATCTGTATCCGAGCCGCGATCCCGGCTGGTGCCTGACGCGCAAAACGGCGCTGCGCGACGCCACCGGCCGCATCGTCGGGTTGACCGGGGTCTCGCGCGATCTGGCGATGGCCGACAAGAAGAATCCCGCCTACCGCCGGGTGGCGGCGGCGGTGAACTTGATCCAGGAGCAGTACGGCCAGCCGCTGATGCTGGCGGAGCTGGCGCGCACGGCCAACATGTCGGTGGCGCAGATCGAGCGCTACTTCCTGCGCATCTTCCACCTGACACCGCGCCAAATGATCATCCAGACCCGCGTCGATGCGGCCTCGCGCATGCTGGGCGGCGGCGCCAGCGTGGCCGAAATCGCCCAGGCCTGCGGCTACGGCGACCACTCGGCCTTCACGCGCCAGTTCAAGGCCACCACCGGCGTCACGCCGAGCCAGTACCGGCAGCTGTCGGCCGGGAATGCGAGCGGGAATGTCACCGGTAAGGTGGAAAGTAAGGTGGAAGGTAAGGTGGAAGGTAAGCTGGCCGCCACGGTGGCCGGTCCGACGGCAGGCGCGGCGCCGCTCAGGTGACTATTCGGCGTCGGCCACCTGCACCCGGTTGCGGCCGGACCGCTTGGCGCGGTAGAGCGCCGCGTCGGCCATGCGCATCAAGTCCACCGGCAGGTCGTCTTCGCCGGGTATCATCGACGCCACGCCCACGCTGATCGTCAACACGCCGAAAGGCGAGCCGGCGTGCGCGATGCCGAGCGCCACGATGGCCTGTCGGATCATGTCGGCCATCGCCGGCGCGTGCGCCACGTCGTCCGACTGCGCGATGACGGCGAACTCCTCGCCGCCGTAGCGCGCGACGAAATCGCTGTTGCGGCGGATATGCGCGGTCAGTTCGGCCGCCACCGCGCGCAGGGCGTCGTCGCCAGCCTGGTGGCCGTAACGGTCGTTGTACTGCTTGAACAAGTCGACGTCGAGCATCGCCAGAGTCAGCACCTGGCCGGCGCGCCGGCAGCGGTTCCATTCGCTGACGAGCATCTCGTCGAAGCGGCGGCGGTTGGCGATGCCGGTCAGGCCATCGGTGGTGCTCATGGCCGCCAGCAGGCTGTTTGATTTTTCCAGCTCCCGGGTGCGTTCGCGCACGCGCGTTTCGAGGTCGCGCTCGCGCGCCTGCAGTTCGTTGAGCAGCACGGCGAAGCCGATGCCGACGACGCACAGCGTGAGGATGAATTCCTGCGCGCGCACCACTTCCAGATGGACCGGCACGTCGCCGAACGGCCGCTGGCCGGTGGTCATCATCATTGCCGTCGCCAGCGAAATCAGCGCCACCGCCAGCGTGGTGACGCGGATGCCACAGCGGAAGGCGATGATGGCCACGGCGGGCAGCAGCAGTGTCGGCGTGATGGAAACACCGTCGATCTCCCCGCCGTGCGCCGACAGGACGATCGCCGCCAGCAGCAGCGCCACCACCAGCGCGGTGGCATCGAGGCGCGTCAGGCGCACGGTCTGTTGCTGTACCTGGGAAAACGCCAGCAGCAGCGGGGTGTAGATCAGCAGCCCGAGGCCGTCGCCGAACCACCAGAGACGGGTAAGGGTCAGATACGGTGTCGCGCTGCCGGCCACGTGCTGCAGCACCGCCGCCGCCATGAACGCGGCCACCAGCGCGCCGGCCACGGGACCGGCCAGGATGAAGATGATCAAATCCTTCAGCCGCTGGAGACGGAACGAGGCCCCGCCGAAGCGCATCAGCCGGTAGGCGATGGCGACTTCGATCAGATTGACGGCGCTGAGCAGCGTCGCCCCGGTCCAGGCAAAGGTTTGTACATTGGCCAGCACGTCGGAGCAGAAGGTGAGGGCGGCCAGCAGCGGCGCGCGCCGGCCTTCGAAGCGCATCAGGGCCGCCAGCAGCACGGCGTTGGGCAGCCAGACCACGACCACGTTTTCTGGCGTGACGCCGCACAGGAAGGTCAGCTTGACGCTGGCGAAGTGGAACAACGGCAGCAGCACGCAAAACAGCCAGCCCGGTTGATCCCAAAAAGTCTCGCGTTTGTTCGCCACCGGCCGCCCTTGTAACGCATCGTTCGCTGCCAACATGACCGCTAGCATGATGATTGCGCGACAACGCGGGGCTGTCAATCCCGCTGTGTGAAAACCCGCGCGCGGCGGCGCCGGTAATGTCAGCCGGCTTTGACCAGCTGCTCGCCGACGTAGACGCGGTAGCGGCGGATACGGCCCGTCACGCCGTCGGCGCCCTGGCGCGGCGTGTAGCGCAGGCCGGCCACCGTGTCCGCCTTGCCCAGGTCGATGATGATGCGGTGCGGGTGCGCCGGATGCGGCGCCTTGCCGCTGTAGGCGCTGTGCCAGAAGTCGGTGGCCTGGCCGTTGATGGCGTTGAGCGCCGAGCCGTCCTCCTTGGTCCGCTCCTCGCTGCTGACATAGGCGATGGTCCAGTTGGACTGGTTCAGCGTCTTGCCGTCGGCCCCCAAAAGCGCCAGTTCGGCCACGGCGGCGAACTGCTTGCCGTCGAAGGCGTCCAGCGACTCCAGGCACACCTGGCGTCCGCCGGCCGGCTGCGCGAACTTCACGTCCTGGGTCGCGGCGCCGTTCTGGAATTCGCCTTCGTGCGCCGCCTTCACGCCGTCCAGCGCCGGCTTGTCGGTGTTGGGCGGGCGCGCCAGATCCAACTCGGGACGCAGCTTGTCGAGGATCGGCGCCTTCAGACCGGCGATGCGCGCGCTTTGCGGTCCGGTCAGGTCCAGCACCACCACTTCGTTGCGGCCACGCTTGATCCAGGGGCCGGGCAGGTACATCGTCTGCGTCGGTCCGATGTTCCAGTAGCGCCCCAGACAGCGGCCGTTGACCCAGACCACGCCCTGGCCCCAGCTCGACATGTCGAGGAAGGTGTCGCCGGTCTGCGTCACATCGAACTCGCCGCGCCAGAACGCCGCACCTTTGGCGCGGCCGGTTTTCCACGTCAGCTTCGGCAGCGTGCCGTCGGCGTCGAAGTCGATGGCGCGGATTTCCCAGTTTTCCAGCGGCTGGCCGGCGAAGCGCACCGGCCCGTGCAAGCCTTTGCGGTCGTGGATCTCGACGCCGAAATTGACGCGGGCGATCGTGTACA
>DASVTJ010000354.1:0-6359 GCA_036387635.1 Duganella sp. | reverse complement strand
CTCGGACACCTGGGCGCTTTTGGCCAGCGCCGTGATGTTCTGGCTGACCGTCTGGCCGGGGTGGTCGAGCACCGCCAACGCGACTTTGCGCTCCGATTTGGAGAGCGAGTCGAGCTGGGTGCGGATCGAGTCGAGCAGCATTGTGGCGCGATGGGTGGGGGCGTGGGTGGGCGTTTAGTCTTCCGGCAGCGCTTCTTCGCGCCATTGAAGACCGTCGCGGCCGATCAGCGCGGACGAGGCGGCCGGACCCCAGGTGCCGGAGGCGTACGGGATCGGGTAGCTGTCGTCGGCTTCCCAGTTGTCTAGGATCGGTTCGACCCATTCCCACGCCGCTTCGAGCTCGTCACCGCGCATGAACAGGGTCAGCTGGCCGCGCAGCACGTCGAGCAGCAGGCGCTCGTAGGCGTCCATGCGGGGCGACTTGAACGATTCGCGGAAGTCCAGTTCGAGCTCGGCCTGCTTGAGGCGCATGCCGTCGCCGGGCGTCTTGGCCATCAGGTTCATGCGCAGGCCTTCGTCCGGCTGCAGGCGGATGACCAGCGAATTGGGCTGGAAGCTGTTGGTCGGCTGGGCGAAGATCGAGTGCGGGATCTGCTTGAAGCGCACGACGATCTCGGCCAGGCCGTCGGCCATGCGCTTACCTGTGCGCAGGTAGAACGGTACGCCGGCCCAGCGCCAGGTATCGATTTCCGCCTTCATGGCGACGAAAGTCTCGGTGCGCGAATGTTCCGGCGCGTCCGGCTCGTCGCGGTAGCTCGGTACGGCCTTGCCGTCGACATGGCCGGCGCGGTACTGGCCGCGCACGATGTTTTGCGCCAGCGTGGTCGGCGTGAATTTTTTCAGCGAGCGCAGCACCTGCAGCTTGGCGTCGCGCACGGCGTCCGGGGCGATCGAGGTCGGCGGCTCCATGGCCACGATGCACAGCAGTTGCAGCAGGTGGTTTTGCAGCATGTCGCGCAGCGCGCCGGAAGTGTCGTAATAGCCCATGCGGTTGCCGACGCCGAGTTTTTCGGCGATGGTGATCTGGACGTCGGAGATCCATTCGCGGCGCCACAGCGGCTCGAACAGGATGTTACCGAAACGCAGCGCCAGCAGGTTTTGCACGGTCTCCTTGCCCAGGTAGTGGTCGATCCGGTAGATCTGCGATTCCTCGAACACCTTGCCCACTTCGGCGTTGATCTGCTTGGCCGAGGCGAGGTCGCGCCCGAGCGGCTTTTCCAGCACCACGCGCGAGTTCTTGGTGACCAGGCCGTTCTCTTTGAGGTTGTCGCAGATTTGCGAGAAGATCGCCGGCGGCGTGGCCAGGTAGTAGACGCGGGTGATGGCGTCGTCCTTGCGCAGCGCCTCGACCAGGTTCTTGTAGCTGCCCGTGTCGGTGGCGTTGAGCGAGACGTAGACGATGCGCGCGGTAAAGCGCGTCCACGCGGCCGGGGCCACGGCCTGCGACTTGATGTGCGGTTTCGAGGTCGTCTCAACGGTTTGCAGGAATTCCTCCTGGCTGGCGTCCGCGCGGCCGACGCAGATGATGCGGGCGCTGGCCGGCAGGTCGTTGGCAACGTCGCGCGCGTACATCGCGGGCAGCAGTTTGCGCATCGCCAGATCGCCGCTGCCGCCAAACAAAACCAGGTCAAAATCGGTAAGAGCCATAATTGAGAGTCGTCGCAAGAGTAAAGAGTGACTGAAAGGGAATTCGCCGCGGAGCGCCGCCGCCGGTGTGACACTATACCCGGCGGCGGTTTTTTGCTGTGTAAATTTACTACCGTGAGCGAGGGAAAGCAAGAAATTTTACTACATATGTAGGGTGGGTTCCGCCGCGCTGGTCGTCGGTCAGTTCCGATAAGCCGGGTTGACGCGGCCGGCGACGTCGACATCGATCGCCAGCAGCTTGCCGCTGAGCGGGTATTGCGCCAGCTCGGCCTCGGGCCGGTCGCCGGCGCTGGTGACATATAAGGTGCGCAGCGCCGGGCCGCCGAAGGCGATCATCGTCGGGCAGCGCAGCGGCAGCGCGATCTCGTCGAGCACCGCGCCGTCCGGCGAGAGCTTGAGCAGCCGGCCGCCTTCGAACAGCGCGCACCAGTAGTTGCCGTCGCTGTCGACGGCGGCGCCGTCGGGGCGGCCGCCGTAGTTGTTGGCCTTGTCGGCCGAGAACTGGATCAGCGGGCGCTGGTTGTCGACGGTGCCGGCGGCGGCGTCGAAGTCGAAGCGGCGCACCACGTGTGCGGTGGTGTCGGCGTGGTACATGGTTTTGCCGTCAAGGCTGAAGGCCAGGCCGTTCGAGTTGGTCATGCCGCCCGACCAGGCCTTGCGGATCTCGCCCTGTTCGAGCACGAACATCTCGGCGGCCTGCCGGTCGCGCGGCTCGTAGATGGTGCCAACCCAGAAGCGCCCGGCCGGATCGACGCGGCCGTCGTTGAAGCGCGCCAGCGAGGTGTCGTACGGGGCGGCGGCGATCTCGGTGATGCGCACCTCGTCGGCGCCCGTGTCGAGGTGATAAAAGCCGCTGCGCATGGCGACGATCAAGCCGCCGTTGTCGCTGACGGCCAGGCTGGCCGGCTCGCTCGACAATCGCCACGCGCGGTGCGCGCCGCTGGCCGGGTCGAGCCGGTGCACGGTGAAGGCGGGGATGTCGACCCAGTACAGCGCCTGTTCCTCGTCGTGCCACAGGGGGCATTCGCCGGTTTGCATGACGGCGTCGTAGGCGACTTCGATGTGTGGTGCGCCGCTGTTGGTCTTGGTTGTCATGTGATCCTCAGGCTCAAAGGTGCTGGGCGGCCTTGGCCATGACGATCAGGCCGTTGGTCGAGCTGTCGTGGCGGTCCGGCTGGGCCTCGCCGGTCAGTTCGGCGTGGATGTTCTTGGCCAGCACCTTGCCCAGCTCCACACCCCACTGGTCGAAGCTGTTGACGTCCCACAGCACGCCCTGCACGAACGTCTTGTGCTCGTACAGCGCGATCAGCGCGCCCAGGCTCGATGGCGTCAGCTGGTCCATCAGGATCGTGTTCGACGGCCGGTTGCCGGGGAACGTCTTGTGCGGCACCAGCGCCTCGATCTCGTCGGCGCCGAGGTTTTGCGCGGTCAGGTCGGCGCGCACCTCGTCGGCGGTTTTGCCGGTCATGAACGCCTCCGATTGCGCGAAGCAGTTGGCCAGCAGCGAGTCGTGGTGGCCCGGCAGGTCGTGCGTGGCGCGCAGGGTGGCGATGAAGTCGATCGGCGTGACGTCGGTGCCTTGGTGCAGCAGCTGGAAATACGCGTGCTGGGCGTTGGTGCCGCATTCGCCCCAGACGATCGGGCAGGTCGGCGTGTCGACGGCGGCGCCGTCGCGGGTGACGCGCTTGCCGTTGCTTTCCATGTCGAGCTGCTGCAGGTAGGCCGGGAAGCGGTTCAGGTCCTGGTGGTAGGGCGCGATCGACAGCGAGGCGGCGCCGAGGAACTGGCGGTTCCAGAAGCCGATCATCGCCAGCAGCACCGGCATGTTCTGCTCGAGCGGCGCTTCGCGGAAGTGTTCGTCCATCGCGTGGGCGCCGGCCAGGAAGTCGCTGAAGTAGCCGAAGCCCACCGCCAGCGCTACCGCCAGGCCGATCGACGACCATACCGAATAGCGGCCGCCGACCCAGTCCCAGAACGGGAACATGTTGGCCGGGTCGATGCCGAAGGCCTTGACCGCCTCGGTGTTGGTGGAGACGGCGACGAAGTGGCGCGTCAGGTCTGCTTCCTTGGCGGTGTTGAGGAACCAGGTGCGCGCGGTGCCGGCGTTGAGCATCGTCTCGGCCGTGACGAAGGTCTTCGAGGCGATGATGAACAAGGTGGTCTCGGGATCGACCAGCGCCAGCGCGGCGTCCATGTCGTGGCCGTCGACGTTGGAGACGAAGTGCATCTTCAGGCGCGGGTGGGCGTACGAGCGCAGCGCCAGCACGGCCATTTTCGGGCCCAGGTCCGAGCCGCCGATGCCGATGTTGACGACGTCGGTGATGGCCTTGCCGGTGTGGCCGAGCCAGGCGCCGGAGCGGACCTGGTCGGTGAATTCCTTGACATGGTCGAGCACCGCGTGGACGTCGGCGACGACATCCTGGCCGTCGACGATCAGCTCTTTGCCGCGCGGCAATCTCAACGCGGTGTGCAGCACGGCGCGATGTTCTGTAATATTAATCTTCTCGCCACTGAGCATGGCGTCGCGCCGGGCTTCGACGCCGCGCTCGCGCGCCAGGTCGAGCAGCAGGCCGACGGTGGAGCTGGTCAGGCGGTTCTTGGAATAATCGAGGAACAGGCCCGCCGCGTCGACCGTCAGGGTCGGAAAGCGCCGCGTGTCGTGCGCGAACAGCTGGCGCAGTTGCCAGTGCTTGGCGTCGGCGGCGTGGGATTCGAGGGCTTTGAAGCTGGCGGTGGAAGTCAGTGCGGGCTGGCGCATAATGGTCGGGCGTCTCCGTAAGGGTGATGGCGGGAGTGCAATGTGGATGGGTGAATAATACAGGAAAATCGGGTAAATTCACTACGACACGGTTGAAAGAATGGAAGTTTTACCGCGTTCGGAGGGCGATTCAGAGGTCATCTGACGCCCGACCGGAGGCGTTCGCGATGCCGTCGGTGGGCCAGCGCCGGCCAGCTGCGACATAGTATAGCCACAGCAAAAGCCACCGTAAAAACCACACAAAAGCGGTGCCCTGAACGATTTTGTAGTAAAATTTCACGAAATTCATTCTTAAGGAACCATCATGGCGTTGCACCCGGTCTTAGAATCCGTCACCGCTCGCATCATCGAGCGTAGCAAACCTTCGCGCGGCGCCTATTTGGCGCATCTGGAAGCGGCGCGCATCAAGGGCGTGCAGCGCAACGCCTTGTCGTGCACCAACCTCGCGCACGGTTTCGCCGCGTTCCCCGCCAACGACAAGCTGGTGCTGCGCGAAGCGAAAAAGCCGTCGGTGGCGATTGTTTCGGCCTACAACGATATGCTGTCGGCGCACCAGCCGTTCGAGGGCTTTCCGCAGATCATCAAGGACGCCGTGCGCGAAGTGGGCGCCGTGGCGCAGTTCGCCGGCGGCACGCCCGCCATGTGCGACGGCGTCACGCAAGGCCAGCCGGGCATGGAATTGTCGCTGTTTTCGCGCGACGCCATCGCCATGGCGACCGCCATCGCGCTGTCGCACAATATGTTCGACTCGGCCGTCTACCTGGGCGTGTGCGACAAGATCGTGCCGGGCCTGCTGATCGGCGCGCTGCACTTCGGCCATCTGCCGGCGGTGTTCGTGCCGGCCGGTCCGATGACGACCGGGTTGTCGAATTCCGAAAAAGCCAAGGTGCGCCAGCTGTACGCGCAGGGCAAGGTCGGGCGCGAGGAGCTGCTCGAGGGCGAGGCCAAGTCGTACCACGGCGCCGGCACCTGCACCTTCTACGGCACCGCCAACAGCAACCAGATGCTGATGGAGGTCATGGGCCTGCACCTGCCCGGCGCCGCGTTCATCACGCCGAACACGCCGCTGCGCGACGAACTGACCAAGGCCGCCGCCCGCCGCGCTGCCGTCATCACGGCGCAATCGAGCGAGTACCTGCCGGTCGGCCACGTGGTCGATGAAAAAGCCATCGTCAACGCCATCGTCGCGCTGCTGACGACCGGCGGCTCGACCAACCACACCTTGCACCTGGTGGCCATCGCCAAGGCGGCCGGCATCGTCATCGACTGGGACGACTTCAACGAGCTGTCGAAGGTGGTGCCGCTGCTGACGCGCATCTACCCGAACGGCAACGCCGACGTGAACCACTTCCACGCCGCAGGCGGCACCGGCTTCGTGATCCGCGAGTTGCTCAACGGCGGCCTGCTGCACGACGACGTCACCACCATCCTGGGCAAGGGCCTGCGCGCGCACTGCACCGAGCCGTTCCTGGGCGAGGGTGGACAGGGCGTCGTATGGCGCGACGCGCCGGCCGAATCCGGCGACGAGGCGGTGCTGCGTAAGATCACCGCGCCGTTCTCGCCGGACGGCGGCACGGTGCTGGTCAAGGGTAACCTGGGCCGCGCGGTGATGAAGGTGTCGGCCGTCAAGCCGGAACACCAGACGGTGGAAGCGCCGGCGCTGGTGTTCAACTCGCAGGAAGATTTCATGGACGCCTACAAGGCTGGCCAGCTCGATCGCGACTTCGTCGCCGTGCTGCGCTTCCAGGGTCCGCGCGCCAACGGCATGCCGGAGTTGCACGCGCTGACGCCCGCGCTGGCCAACCTGCAGGACGCCGGCCGCCACGTGGCGCTGGTGACCGACGGCCGCATGTCCGGCGCGTCCGGCAAGGTGCCGGCGGCGATCCACGTGTCGCCGGAGATTCTTGCCGGCGGTCCGCTGGGCCGCGTGCGCGACGGCGACATCATCCGCGTC
>DASVTJ010000353.1:0-3844 GCA_036387635.1 Duganella sp. | reverse complement strand
GCACCGACTTGCGGAAGTTGATGTCCTTGAAGCTATAGAACGGCACGTTGGTGACCATCGACAGGCCGGCGAAGACGGCGATGCCCCACGAGATCCAGCGCAGTTCAAGGCCGGACACTTCCTGGTCGACCATCAGCAGGATGAAGCCGGCCACCAGCGCGGCGGCCGACGGCGACGGCAGTCCCTGGAAGAAGCGCTTGTCGACCACTTCGATATTGGTGTTGAAACGGGCCAGGCGCAAGGCGGCGCCGGCGCAGTAGACGAAGGCGGCGATCCAGCCCAACTTGCCCAGACCGCGCAGCGACCATTCGTAGATCACCAGCGCCGGCGCGGCGCCGAAGGAGACCATGTCGGACAGGCTGTCATACTGGGCGCCGAATTCGCTCTGGGTGTTGGTCAGGCGCGCCACGCGGCCGTCAAGGCCGTCGAGCACCATGGCGATGAAGATCGCCCAGGCCGAGTGTTCGAATTTCTGGTTCATCGCCATCACGATGGCGTAAAAGCCGCAAAAGAGCGCGGCGGTGGTGAAGGCGTTTGGCAGCAGATAAATTCCACGGTGGCGCGGGCGGTCGAGTCCCTCGCCCTTCGCGCGGCGCGCAAAACGGCTGAAGCGCGACGTCTTGGGCAATTTGGCTTGGGCGGCGACGTTTTTAGCGCGGCGACGGGGAAAGTTCGGCATAGGGTTCCATTCTCATTATGTGATCTTGCTGCGACATCATTATAGAGGAGCCGACAATAAAAAAGGGGGATGGTCCCCACCCCCCTATTCTGCACAAGTTTGCTTATTTGAAGCGCACTTTGCCGATCACGCGCATCTGCAACATGAGATGAAACACTCGCGCCTGCGAATTTACTTGAAGCGCACCTTGCCGACCAGATGCATCTGCAATGTGGTCTCGCCCGGCTCGAAGCTCGGCTCGGCGACTTCGGCGGCGTCGGCCATCTTGGCGCGCATCATCATCGGCGCCGCCACCTGGGCGCGCTCCTGCGCATAGTTGCCGGAGCCTTCGAAGTCGACCGTATCGAGCACGGCGTCGCCGACCTTGCGGCCCATGGCGTTGGCGATCGAGTTGATGCGCTCGTTGAGGTTTCTATAGGTCGCGGCGATGCGCTCGTCGTCGAGCTTTTTGGTGGTTTCCGGCGTCAGTCCGAATTGCAGGCCGTTGAGCGTCAGCACCTTCTGGGCGGCGGCGACGGTTTTCGGCAGCTTGTCGAGGCTGGTGGTGGTCACTTCCAGGTACTGGCCCACGCGCCAGGCGGTCGGTACGCGCTGCTTGGGCATCTGGCCGTTGGCCAGCGGGCGGTCTTCCGGATACACCGGATAGGTGTAATAGCCTTGCGTCTTGAGCTTGGCTTGTGGATCGGCCGCCTTGACGATGTCCTGGCCCTGCTTCATCTTCTGGTTGACGCGCGAGGCGGCGGCGGCCTTGTCCTTGTCCTGCTCTTCGACTGCCAGGGTCGCGACGACCTGGTCGTTGGCGTGCTTGACTTCGCCGTAGGCTGGCACCACCACCAAGGTGCCGACGGTCGGCAGCGCGTCGGCGGCACTGGCCGTATTGGCGTACCCGGCCAGCGCGAAGGAGACAGCGGCGGCTGCGGCGAGGTTTTTCATGACGGTCATTGCGGACTCCAAAGTTGAGATTGCGACAATGCAAACTGTACCCGAGTTTAGCCGGCGAACCTGTAAGACATGGTGACTGTTTGTAACATTTCCCTACGATCAAGAGGTGTGATACAGTCGTTCCAGAATTGGCAACATTAGACAATTCTGATATGCGACGATACCGAACCCGCAAAAGCCCACCACTCAGCCGTGCCGTCGCGCGCCCAAGTCGCGCGCACATGCCGCGCGGCACGGTCTCAGCAATGGAAAACACATGTCATACCCGTATTTAAGTGATGTCATCAGGGACGCCACCGGCTACGACGTACCGCTGCCGCTGGCCACATTCGGCCTGTTCGTGGCGCTCGGCGCGCTCGTCGCAGCCGCCAGTTTCCGCGCCGAGTTGCGGCGCCTGTATCTGGCGGGACGCATCGGACCGGCGCAGCAACGCGGCGTCGCCGTGCCGCCGCAGGAGGTGGTCACCGATTTCATGGTGGTGGTGCTGATCGCCGGCATCGTCGGCGCGCGGCTGTTCCACATCCTTGAGCACACCGGACAATTCGCCGCCGACCCGATGAGCATGATCTTCACGCGCTCCGGCCTGAGTATTTTTGGCGGGCTAATCTTCGGCACGCTGGCCGGCATGCTGTGCGTGCGGCGCTGGCAGCTGCCGGTGCGCCCGCTGCTCGACGCCGCCGCGCCGGCCATGATGATCGGCTACGCGGCCGGGCGCATCGGCTGCGAGGTGTCCGGCGACGGCGACTGGGGCACGGTGTCGAACATGGCGCTGAAGCCGGACTGGCTGCCGACATGGTTTTGGGCGCAAACCTACGACAACAATATCTTTGGCGAAGTGATCGCCGCGCCGGGCGTGTATCCGGCGCCGATGTACGAGACGGCGATGGCGCTGGTCTGCTTCGCGCTGTTGTGGGCGCTGCGGCGCCATCCGTTCCGCTTCGGCTGGCTGTTTTCGGTGTATTTGATTTTGGCGGGCGTCGAGCGGCTGCTGATCGAGCAAATCCGCGTCAATCCGGTGTTCGACGTGTTTGGCGTGCGGGCCACGCAAGCAGAGATGATTGCCGTGGTGCTGATCGTGCTGGGCGTGGCGGGCGCGGTGCTGCTTGGCCGGCGCGTGTCCGATAGCGCCACAACGATAAGGGCTAGGCATGGCGCTTGATTTTCTTGGCGAGGTATTGGTGCGGATCGGTTTGGAAGTGGTGGCTTATGGCACCGGCCGGCTGGTTATTCCAGTGCTGTCGCTCGGCACCGCGCACGGGGAAAAATTCAACGCCCGCCGGTACGTCATGTCATCGAAGCTATGGTGGCGCGAAGACGGGCGGCTGGTCTTGAGCGGCGGCATGACCATCATCGTCGGGGTGGTGTTCTGGATAGCGGCCGCAATCGCGGCCTATCACCTCTTCAACTAAGCGACCGACGCAAGCCGGCAGCGGCCCGCTGTTGCGCCGTGTCGTATGTCGAAATAGCGTCAGGATCGGATTGTCGCCGCAGGCCGATTACCTTTCTGGGACAGCCCCCCGGAAGGCTAACGCTGTCATGAGAACCACGCCGACGACGTACGAACCGAAAAGCGCGACCCTGTTGACTGACATCAGCTTGCTGAATTCCTCGCTCATCATCGGACACCATGGCCAGTACCAGAAACGCATTGACGCCGGAGGTCCGCACTAGCACCAGGCCGGCATCGCGCTTCCAGCGACGAAAACCGGTGAAGTCCAGCCCGATAGTCAGTAAAGCGACATTAATCAATATCGTTTAGGGTGTTGGCGAGAACAGCGTGTTTGCTACCCACTGATTCGCTGGCGTCGCTTGAAGTTGGTCCGTCGCCCACCTACAATAATTTATGTTCATTACGTTTAATCCGATCAAACGTGATAGAACGCTTGCGGAGCGCGGACTTGACTTTGCGGATGCATTGCGAGTTTTTGCCGGATCTAATTTGGAACTCCCGGACGTGAGAAAGAATTATGGCGAACAACGGACGATTTGTTACGGAACACTAGACAACAGATTGGTTGTCGTGGTGTACGCTCGACGCGGTCGCTATCGTCGCATCATCAGCATGAGGAAAGCCAATGAACGTGAAAAATTACGGATCGCGCCAGCCCTTGGGATCTGACATAGCGCGCGTCGATGCCCACGAAATCCAACCGGAGGAATACGAAGAAATTCCAGAGTTGACCGAGGAGATGCTGGCGATCGCCGTCATCAATAACCCGGTCA
>DASVTJ010000352.1:0-2224 GCA_036387635.1 Duganella sp. | reverse complement strand
TGCGACAGCGTGGCCAGGAATTCATCCTTCATCTGGCTGGTGCGCTCGGCCTCGGCGCGCGCCTGGCGCTCGCTGTCGAGCAGTACCTTGCGTTCCTGGGCGGCCTGCTGCGAGGCCTCGTACAGGCGCGCGTTGTCGATCGCGATGGCGGCCTGGGCGGCGATGCCGCCGATGATGCGCTCGGTGCGCTCGGTGAACATTTCCGGCTCCGGATGGCCGAAGAACAGGCATCCGATCACGGCGCCCGAACTGAGCGCCACCGGCACTGCCAGATAGCTGCGCACCAGCGGCTCGCCGGGCGCGGCGCCCTGCTCGGCGCCGGTGGCGGCGTTGTTGTAGCGCGGATCGGTGAGCAGGTCGTCGCTGCGCACCGGACCTTCGCCGCGCATGCTCGGGCCGAGCAAGGCGCTGGCGCGGGGTGCGCCAAAGCTGGCGAAGGCGTCCGGCGCGCCGCTCGACAGCGTGTGCAGGATCATCGCGACGCCGTGGTCGTCGACGCTCTGGTAAAAGAAGGCGCCGAAGCGCGCGCCGCTGATGCTGGTGGCGGCGTCGGTGAGCTCTTGCAGCAGCGGATGCAGGTCGCGCGTGGAGGCGAGGGCGGTGCCGGTGCGGTTGACCAGTTCGAGCACGGCGGTCTCGTCGCGCAGCGCCTCCTGGGCCCGCTTGACCTGGTCGACGTCGGTGCAGGTGCCGAACCAGCGCAACACTTTGCCGTTGCTGCTGCGCACTGGATTGGCGCGCGTCAGGAACCAGCGGAATTCGCCCTCGGCGCTGCGGATCGGCACTTCCAGTTCCAGCGGCTCGCCGCTGAGGCGGCATTGATCCCAATGCGCCTCCATCGCGGCCACGCAATCGGGGGCGTAGACGTCGTGCCAGCCGCTGGCGGCCATCTGCTCGGGCGAGGTGCCGGTGTAGTCGTACCAGCGCTGGTTGTACCAGATCATGGTGCCGTCCTGCTCGGCGATCCACGCCAGTTGGGGCATCGAGTCGGCCAGCGCGCGCAATTCCAGCTGGCTCTGGCGCAGCGTTTCACGGGCGCTCAGCAATTCCTCGTGGGCGCTTTGCGCGGTCACGAGCAGGGCGTCGTCCGCCTCGGTGGCGGCCGGCATGACGTCGTTGGGCTCGGTGGGAAGAATCATGTATCGCTTCAGGCTGCCGTGGGGCCCGCGCCACCGGATGGCGGCTGCAGGTTCGCCAGGCTAGCGCTTGACGTTTAACGGTGTCTTCATTGTAGCCCGATCCCAGGCGCCGACACCGCACTGTTGACGCTTGTGTACGGTGTATGCGCCCGGTCCGGGAAGGATTTATGGCGCCGTGCCCGGCAAGCGGCTGGCGATCTCGCCGAGCACGCTTTGCAATTGCTCGATATCGTATGGTTTTTGCAACGATTTGGCCGGAAATTCCAGATGCCGGGTCAGTTCGTCGCCATAACCTGAGGCGAACAGCAATTCCAATCCCGGCCTCAGCCGCAGCGCCCGGCGCGCCAGATCGACGCCGGACATGCCCGGCAGGCTGACATCGGTGAACAGGATGTCGAACGATTGCTTTTCCAGCGCCGGCAGCGCTTCCTCGCCAGAGGCGGCCGCCTCGACGTCGTGGCCGAGCGCGCGCAGCGTTTCGCACACCAGGTAGAGGGCGTCGGCGTTGTCCTCGACCACCAGCAGGCGCAGCGCGCGGTCGACCGCCGCCGCCGGGGCCGCCTGCGCGGGCGACAGCGCGCACAGGATGCCGGCCACGCGGTCGTGTTCGTCGCGCACCGGCGTGTAGTACAGGTCCAGCAGTTGTTGCGTGACGCTGCCGTTGCGCCACACCGGCAGGCTGCTGCCTGGGTAACTGGCGCTCACGCCGTCCCAGCCCTGGCGGATCGCGGCGCTGTTCCAGCTCCATGCGGCCGGCTGGATCGACGGCACGTTGGCGCCGGGCGCGCGCAGGCTCGACAAGCCGATCAGCGCGGCATAGGCGTCGTTGTAGACCATAATTTGTTCGCGCCCCCACATCAGCACCATCGGCAGCGGCGTATTGAGCACGATGTCGACGGTCAGCTTCAGGCACGCGGGCCAGCCGTCGCGCGCGCCCAGGGCGGTGCGCGACCAGTCGGTGGGGGAGGGAACTGCGGAGTCGGTTCGATTCATACTGTTAAGGCGACCTGTTTATGTTTTGTTATCTGTTCTTATGAGAAGGCAAAGCTGATCGAATCGTACACGGTAAAAAAAAAGCCCGCTAC
>DASVTJ010000351.1:0-2647 GCA_036387635.1 Duganella sp. | reverse complement strand
GAGCCGGCCAAAGCCGGCGCGCGCATGGTCGAGATGCTGCTGGCGCTGGTCAGCGGCGTGCCCGCGAGCGAGCTGTACGAACTGTGGCAGCCGGTCTTGCTGGCCGGCGCCACGGTGGGGCCGTGTCTGGTTGGCTAGGCGACGGCAGTACGCGATGACGACGTGGCTGTAGCCGTTGGGACGCGGATCGTACTAACCCGGTGGGTTTAACCTAACTTCAGGTCAAGAATTTTAATGCGTCCGCACCCGGGGCTAGGCGCTGGAGGCGCCGCCTTTGTTATCCACCGGCGGCGTCGAGCCGCTGCTGGGGTCGCCGCCGGTGAGGGGCGTGGCGTGGCCGGCCGAGGTGCCGGTGCCGGTACGCGTGTCGTCCGCCGAGGCTGCTTCGCCGAGGCCGGTTCGGCCGGCGATGGCGGCACCTGCGGCGTTGCTGCCGCCGCCGGCCAGCGAGCCGCCGGGCGTTCCCGGCACGCCGACGGCATCGCTTTGCCCGCGCGGTCCGACGCCGCCGGGTCCGCCGGCGCCGCCGGCTTGCCGTGCGCCGGCGGCCGCGTCGGTGCCGCCCGCCGCGCCAACTTCGTCCGATGGGGCCGGCACCGGCGGCGCGTTCACTGGCTGCGCGCCCGCCGACGGTACGTCGCTGCGGCTGACCTCCTCCGCCTTTTGCTGGTTGCCTTGCTCAGGTTGTTGATTGACCGGCGCCTGCTGGTCACGTTGCTCGTTCGCCATGACTATCTCCCGCCTCAAAAACTGTAATTCTGCCAAAATTGATGTTGTCGCGGCGCGCCTTTCGAACAAGCATGATTTTATTGCAGCGCGACCGCTCACCACACCAGAGAGGAGATCGATCATGAACCAGCAGAACACTGACGGAAAGTTTGACGACAAGTTTGACGACAAGCGCGACCCGCAGGATCCGGAGCGGATGACAATGCAGCCGCCCATCCCCACACATCCGGCCGACCCGCAGACCGCCGCCGACGTCGACAAGGTGGCAGCATCCCCAACACCGGCGCGCGGCCCAAGCGATCCTCCGCCCGTGAGCACCGGCATCGGTTCGGGTCCGGTCGTCGATGCAGTTGGCGGGGCGGGGTTGGGGCAACCGCCCGGCGACGCGGCCGAAGGCGAACGGCCGGCCACCACGCGCGACCGTGATGTGCGCGCGGTCGACCAGCAGGATCGAACCGGGCAGCACTGATCGTTGATTGCCCTCGCGCCCAGACCTACATGGTCGGGGCGCGCGGCGTTTGCGCTTCCGCTTCCAGCTGCTGCTGGCAAGCGACGCAGGTTTGCGCCGTCGGCAATGCCAGCAGGCGCTCGTCCGGAATCTCGCCGCCGCAGATGTTGCAGAGATTGCCCACGCCTTCGTCGAGGCGCGCCCGGGCGCTGTCGATGGCGTGCAGCAGGCTTTGTTCCTGGCCCAGCAGCGCCATTTCATCGTCGCGGATGTTGGCCGCCTGCGAAACGTCGTCGGGCTGGCCCAGGTGGGCGAGCAGTGACACCGCGGCCGGCTCGTCCGAGCCTTCCAGACGGGTGCGGATTTGGGCGACGACATCGTCGCGTGCGGCGTCGAGCCGCTTGTGCAGTTCGGCGGCGGTGGAGGAGGAGAGTGTCGGCATGGTGATCCCTTCATGGCAGTGGTAGGCGTCCCGGGCACCCTGGTGGCGCCCGGTATCAGCTAAGACCTTGTCGCCATGCTTCAGGTTCCTCGATGGGACGGCATTTTCCGGCGACCGCCGACGACAGTCGTCGCCGGCAGTCCCGCGCCAGCGGTTTGCGTTCACATGTTGCGGCGGTACTGTCCTCCCACCTCGAACAGCGCCGTGGTGATCTGCCCCAGCGAACAAACGCGCACCGCGTCCATCAGCTTTTCAAACACGTTGTCGTTGTCGATGGCCGCTTGCTGCAAGGCCGCCAGCGCCGCCGGCGACTGGTCCGCATGGCGGCTGTGGAAATCTTCCAGACGCTTGAGCTGCGACTGCTTTTCGTCGTCGGTGGAGCGGGCCAGCTCGATCTTCTGCGGCTCGCCGGTCGCCTTCGGATTGCGGAAGGTGTTGACGCCGATGATGGGCAGGGTGCCGTCGTGCTTCTGGTGCTCGTACAGCATCGACTCCTCCTGGATTTTGCCGCGCTGGTAGCCGGTCTCCATTGCGCCCAACACGCCGCCACGCTCGGCGATGCGCTCGAACTCCTGCAGCACCGCTTCTTCCACAAGGTCGGTCAGCTCCTCCATGATGAACGACCCCTGGTTCGGATTCTCGTTCTTCGCCAGGCCCCATTCGCGGTTGATGATCAACTGGATCGCCAAGGCGCGGCGCACCGATTCGTCGGTCGGCGTGGTGATCGCCTCGTCGTAGGCGTTGGTGTGCAGCGAGTTGCAGTTGTCGTAGATCGCGATCAGCGCCTGCAACGTGGTGCGGATGTCGTTGAAGTCGATCTCCTGCGCGTGCAGCGAGCGGCCCGACGTTTGCACGTGGTACTTGAGTTTTTGCGAGCGGTCGTTGGCGCCGTATTTGTCGCGCATCGCCACCGCCCACAGGCGGCGCGCCACGCGGCCCAGCACCGTGTATTCGGGGTCCATGCCGTTCGAGAAGAAGAACGACAAATTGGGCGCGAAATCGTCGATATTCATGCCGCGCGCCAGATA
>DASVTJ010000350.1:0-3236 GCA_036387635.1 Duganella sp. | reverse complement strand
CAGGTCACGCTGGCGGCGCCGGGTGCGCTGGCCGCCAACAGCGGCACCCTCGACAGCGAAGGCGGCAACATCCTGCTCGCGGCCAGCGCCAGCGCCGGCGGCGCCGGCGGCCTCGTGGTCGACAGCGGCATCGTGCGCGCCGGCGCGATTCGCACCAACGGCGGCACCGACGGCGGCACGGTCTCGCTGATCGGCGGCGAGGTGCAGGCCGGCGGCAGCATCGACGTCAGCTCGCAGGAGGGCGCGGGCGGCAGCGTGCGCATCTTCGGCGACCTGGACAAGGGCAGCGTGCGCTTCGACGGCAGCGTCGACGCGCGCGGCGCCACCGGGGGCGGCATGGTCGAAACCTCGGCCGCGCGGGTGCGGGCCGGCCGCCACGCGCGCGTTGCCACCCTGGGCGCGAACGGACGCCACGGCACCTGGCTGATCGACCCGCAGGACTACACCATCGGCACCACGACCAGCGGCGACGACATCGGCAACGACACGCTGTCGGCAAACCTCGAGCAGGGCAACGTGACGATCGACAGCGTGACGGGACGACATAGCGGCGCCGGCGACATCTTCGTGAATGCGCCGATCAGCTGGAACGCGGACACCACCCTCACCCTGAACGCGGAAAATTCGATCCTGTTCGCGTCCGGTTCGATCCTCGACCCGTATAACCCGAACGGCGCGGCGCGGGCCAACCTCAGCGCCGGCGGCGACAACGCCGGCCTGGTGCTCAATTTCCGGAACCGTTACGACCTGGGCGAAAACAAGCTCACGCTCAGCGGCGCCACGCCGCGCGTGAGCATGAACGGCGTGTCCTTCACGGTGATCAATGCGCGCACGCCGGACTCGTTGGACACGACGGTGCGCGCCAACCTGGGCGGCAATTACGTGCTGGCCGAGGACATCGACGCGTCGGATACGCCCTTCGACAACGGCGGCCGCGGATGGGAACCGCTGGGGAACAACGCCACGCCCTTCTCCGGCCAGCTGCACGGCTTCGGCCACGTCATCAGCGGTCTCGCCATCAACCGTCCGGACAGCCAGGCCGGATTGATCGGCGCGCTGACCGGCACTGTGCGCGATATCGGCCTGCTCGATCCGGACATCGTCGGCGGCCGCGACACGGGCGCGCTGGTCGGCAGCATCCGCAGCACGGCTGCGAGCGTCAACCATGCGTTCGTGGCGGGCGGGCGCGTCAGCGGCGACGCTCCCGGGGGCCTGGTCGGTTCGATCGCGAACAGCCAGGCCGACAGCCAGCGCAGCGTCATCGACAGCAGTTACACGAGCGGCGTGGTGCTCAATGGCGCCGTCGAGGGATCGGGCCTGGTGGGGCGCACCAACCTGTTCGGCACGGCGACGCTCCGCAACAGCTTCTACAACGCCGGCGACCCGCTCTACGGCGACGTCGCGCTCGGCCCCGGCGCCATCCTCGGCGAGCAGTTCGCCGCCTGGCTGGCCGGCGGACGCCGGCTGCTCATTGCCGACTACCAGGCCACGCTGCCCTATGATGCGCAGACCGACAGCTACGGCCTGGGCACGCTGCAGGGCATGCGCGACCTGCTCGGCTTCGCCAACGACGGCCTCAGATTCAGGCTGACGTCGGACATCGACCTCGGCGAAGAAACCGCCCTGTACCTGCCGACCTTCAACGGCCAGCTCGACGGCGCCAACCACACCATCTCGAACCTCGTCATCGACAGCGTCGACAGCCTCGCTTACGCCGGGCTGGTCGGCATCAACAGCGGCACCATCAAAAACCTCAGGCTGGCGGACGCCACCATCGACGGGCAAACCGTCGGCGGCATCGCCGGCGTCAACCTCGGCACCATCCAGAACAGCTCTGTGGACGGCACGCTCAGCGGCAACAGCACCGTGGGCGGCCTGGTCGGCGTGCAGCTGTCGAACGGCGCCCTGCTCGACAGCACCAGCACGGCCAGCATCGCCGGTTCGCACGCGGGGGGCATCATCGGCGACTTCGAGTCCGGCACCGTCCGCAACAGCTACTACAATGCCGACGCCGTGCCGATCAACGACAGCACCAGCGGCCTGACGGTCGGCGGCCTGCGCGGCGCACAATACGCCGACTGGATCGCCAACGGACGCCGTCTCGACATCGCCGCCTATGCCGGCGTGCTGCCGCGCGATCCGGCCAGCGGCGCCTACCTGGTGTCGAACCTGGCGGGAATGAACGCCCTGCTCGGCTTCGCCGACGATCCGTCCCTGCGCTTCCGGCTGACCGCCAATATCGACCTGGCCTCCGCGCCGGGACTGTTCCTGCCCCAGCTGACCGGCATCCTGGACGGCAACGGCCACCAGGTCGCCAACCTGAACCTGAACGCGCCGGAGCAGCCCTATCTCGGCCTGGTGGGCCTGAATTTCGGGACCGTGCGCAACCTGGGCGCGGCCAACGTGTCGGTCGACGGCCTGTATTATGTGGGCGGACTGGTCGGCCGCAACGAACCGGGCGGACGCATCGAAGGCAGCCTGTCGAGCGGCACGGTGCGCTCCGAGTTCACCGGCGCCGGGGGCCTGGTCGGCGCCAACTTCGGCGAGGTCCGCAACAGCTACAGCAGCGCCGCCGTGAATTCGGGCGGCGATGCCGGCGGCCTGGCGGGATTCAACGGCGGCAGCATCGGCAACAGCCTCGCTGGCGGCGCAGTCGCCAGCAGCGGCGGCGCCAGCCGGCCCGGCGGCCTGGTCGGCTCCGGCGACCCGGCGCGCGTCACGAACAGCTTCTGGAACCGCGATACCAGCGGCACCGTGATCAGCGCCGGCGGCACCGGCAAGACCACCGCCGAACTGCAATCGCTCGCCACCTACGCCGGCTGGGACTTCGCCCGCACCTGGCGCCTGGCCGACGGCAACGTATCGCTGCGCCCGTTCACGGCCGGCCAGTACGACCTCGTGGTCGACGCCCTCGACCTGGAGCGCGTCTACGGCAGCGGCCCGGTCGCGCCCGGCAGCCTGGCGGTCGCGGTGAGCGGCCTGCAGGGCGGCGACACGCTGGCCCGGCTCGGCCAGCTCGGCTACAGCGGCGACGGCGTCAATGCGGTCAACGCCGGCACCTACAGCGTGCTGCCGGGCGGCCTCGATCCCAGCAAGTACGACATCGTCTACCTGCCCGGCACGGTCAGCATCGGCCGCGCGCCGCTGGTGCTCAGCGCGGACGACAAGTCGATGCGCCTGAACGATCCGCTGCCCGCGCTCACCTGGCGCGCCAGCGGCCTGCAGTATGCCGACGG
>DASVTJ010000349.1:0-2276 GCA_036387635.1 Duganella sp. | reverse complement strand
CAGCGCGATGTCTTGCGCCTTGACGTCTTCGAGGGCGTCAACGACGAGGGATTGCAGTTTTTTGATGTCCATTTAGCTTTTGTAGAGATTATGTTGTTCAATATAGTCTAGCACTAGCGGCGGGATAAGCGAGTTTGCCTGTTCCCCCCGTTGTAATGCCGCACGTATTTCGGTGGCGGAGATATCCACCGCGAAGTCTTGTGCCAGATAAGTCAGACCGTGCGGCGTGTTGCGGATTTGTTCAGGCGTTCCCAAACGGCTGGTGAACGCCGTGGCGACCGCCGGCGGAAGGCCGGCGGCGCCAATGTCGAAGCCAGGGCGGGCCGCTACGCAGATGTGGGCGTAGTCGAACAGCGCCTGCCATTCATTCCAGGTGTCGAGCCGTTGCAGCTGGTCGGCGCCCATCAAAAAAGCGATGCAGGCGTCCGGCCCGAGTTCCGCGCGCACCAGGCGCAGCGTCTCGATCGTGTACGTGGGCAGCCCCTGCGCGGCGCGCTCGATTTCCTGCATGTCGATCGCCACGTCGAACGGCTGGTCGCGGAAGGCGATGGCCACCATCTCGGCGCGCTGTTCGGGCGTCGCCTTGAGCATGGCTTTTTGCCACGGCAGGCCGGCCGGGATCACGCGCAGCTGGTCCACTTGCAGCAGCGTGGCGAAATAGGCGCCGAGGGCGATATGACCGTGATGTACCGGATCGTAGCTGCCGCCCAGCAGTGCGAACCGCTGTGCCATGGGTTTTGTCACGCGGCCAGCCAGTCGCGGTGCGGCAGGAAGTCTGTGTACAGCGCCGCCTCCGGCGTGCCGGCTTCCGGCTCCCAGCGATAGCGCCACTTGACGATCGGCGGCATCGACATCAGGATCGCCTCGGTGCGTCCGCCGGACTGCAAACCGAACAAGGTGCCGCGGTCGAACACCAGGTTGAATTCGACATAGCGCCCGCGCCGGTACGCCTGGAAGTCGCGTTCGCGCTCGCCGTACGGCGTGTCCTTGCGGCGCTCCAGGATCGGCAGGTAGGCCGTCAGGAACGCATTGCCCACGCTTTGCATCAGCGCGAAGCTGCGCTCGAAACCTTCTTCGTTGACGTCGTCGAAGAAAACGCCGCCGACGCCGCGCGCCTCCTGGCGGTGCTTCAGGTAGAAATACTCGTCGCACCACTTCTTGAAGCGCGCGTGCAGGTCGTCGCCGAACGGCGCCAGCGCGTCGCGGCAGCTCTGGTGGAAGTGTTTAACGTCTTCCTTGTCGCCGTAGTAGGGCGTCAAATCCATGCCGCCGCCGAACCACCACGCCGGCTCGCCGGTCACCGTGGTGGTGGTGAAGAAGCGCACGTTCATGTGCACCGTCGGCGCGTAAGGATTGCGCGGATGGATCACCAGCGACACGCCCATCGCTTCCCACGGGTTGCCGCCCAGCTCCGGGCGCGCGGCCGACGCCGACGGTGGAAGCTTGGCACCCATCACGTGCGAGAAATTCACGCCACCGCGTTCGATGACGTTGCCTTCCTCGACCAGGCGCGAGATGCCGCCGCCGCCCTCCGGGCGCTCCCATTCGTCGCGCAGGAACGCCGTGCCATCGAGCGCTTCGAGCGCGGCGATGATGCGGGCCTGCAGATCGAGCAGGAAGGCCTTGACGGCCTGCGGGTTGGGGGATGACTGCATCGTGCGGTGTGCGTTAAAAAAAACCAAGGGTCGATTGTACCCTGATGCGGGGCTTTGGGATAGCGCCCGCCGATATCAGTGCTTTAATGCTTTAACCCGCGCCAGCCGATATCGCGGCGGCACTGCATGCCGTCGAACGAGATCTGGTCGACCACCTCGTACGCCTGCTTCTGCGCCAGCTTGACGCTGTCGGCCAGTCCGACCACGCACAGCACGCGCCCGCCGGTGACCTGCAACTGCCCGCCCACTTCGGCGGTGCCGGCGTGGAAGGTCACCGATTCCGCCGTCTCGGCCGGAATGCCGTCGATGACGGCGCCCTTGAGCGGCGCGTCCGGATAGCCGGCGGCGGCCAGCACCACGCCCACGGCGGTGCGGCGGTCCCATTCCAGTTCGACCGTGTCCAGGGTGCCGTTGACGGCGTGTTCCATCACCGCCACCAGATCGGTTTTCAGGCGCGCCATGATCGGCTGCGTTTCCGGGTCGCCCATGCGGCAGTTGAATTCCAGCGTGCGCGGATTGCCGGCGGCGTCGATCATCAGGCCGGCGTACAGGAAGCCGGTGAAGACGATGCCGTCCTTCGCCATGCCGGCGATGGTCGGGTTGATAATCTCGCGCATCACG
>DASVTJ010000348.1:0-3466 GCA_036387635.1 Duganella sp. | reverse complement strand
GCACGCGCAGCTCGTTGGCCCCGAGGCGCCGCTCTTCCCACGGAAAATGCAGGCCGGGCATGCCGAAGGTATCCCCGCCCACGGCGATGCTGAGCAGGAGCACGTGCACCAGCACCGACACCACGAAGGCCGTGTTCAGGCGCGGATTAATGTGCTCGATGGCGAAGGCACTGCGCCAGCTGAACGCGCGCTGCGCGGGCGCGAACTCAGCCATGCAAGCGCGCTTTCCTGGGGAACGATATAAGCATGTCGATAGATGCGGGATGCCGAAGAGACAACGAACCCGGCGATGCTATCACATGCTTGACTCAACACATCGTTCCGTACAGGAAACGCCGCCCGCCCGTTCAGCAGCAACTCACCAGGTCCCTGGCAGCAGGATGTTGCGGTCCACGTCGCGCACGTCGCGCAGCCCGCAGAAGGCCATCGTCAGGTCCAGTTCGTTGCGGATGATCTCCAGGCAGCGCGCCACGCCGGCCTCGCCCATCGCGCCCAGGCCGTACAGGAAGGGCCGGCCGATGTACACGCCCTTGGCGCCCAGCGCCAGCGCCCGGATCACGTCCTGGCCGGAACGCACGCCGCCGTCCATGTGCACCTCGATCCGGCTGCCGACTTCCTCGACGATGCCCGGCAGCGCGCCGATGCTCGACTGCGCGCCGTCGAGCTGGCGGCCGCCGTGGTTGGAGACGATCAGCGCGTCGGCCCCACTCCTGACCGCGAGGCGCGCGTCCTCGGGGTCCATGATGCCCTTGATGATCAGCTTGCCGCCCCAGCGCTCCTTGATCCAGGCCACGTCGTCCCAGGACAGCGCGGGATCGAACTGCTGCGAAGTCCAGGACGAGAGCGAACTCATGTCCGAGACGCTGCCGGCATGGCCGACGATGTTGCCGAACTGGCGGCGCGGCGTGCGCAGGATGTTCCAGCACCAGCGCGGCTTGGTCGCCAGGTTCATCAGGTTCGGGATGGTCAGCTTCGGCGGCGCCGTCATGCCGTTGCGCAGGTCCTTGTGGCGTTGGCCCAGCACCTGCAAATCCAGCGTCAGCACCAGCGCCGAACAGCGCGCGGCTTTCGCGCGGTCGATCAGGCGGTTGATGAAATCGCGGTCCTTCATCACGTACAGCTGGAACCAGAAGGGCTTCGTGGTGCGCGCCGCGACGTCCTCGATCGAGCAGATGCTCATCGTCGAGAGCGTGAAGGGGACACCGATCTTCTCGGCCGCGCGCGCCGCCAGGATCTCGCCGTCGGCATGCTGCATGCCGGTCAGCCCGGTCGGCGCCAGGGCCACCGGCATCGCCACTTCCTGGCCGACCATGGTGCTCTTCAAACTCCGGTTCTCGAGGTTGACCGCCACCCGCTGGCGGAACTTGATCTTCGCGAAATCCTCCTCGTTGGCGCGATAGGTGGACTCGGTCCAGGAGCCGGCGTCGGCATAGTCGTAGAACATGCGCGGCACGCGCCGTTTTGCCAAGACGCGCAGGTCTTCGATCGTCGTGATGATGCTCATGCGTGCAGTTTCCTCTCCTCGGGATTTAAGGGGTACGGCGCCTCGGCCGCTCTCAGCGGCAGCTCGAGGATGAAGACGGTGCCCTCGCCGGGCCTGCTCTCGACGCGGATCGTGCCGTTCAGGAGCGAAGTGGCGATGGTGTGCGCGATGTTCAGGCCCAGGCCGGTGCCGCCCTGCCCCATGCGCGTGGTGAAGAAGGGATCGAACACGCGCGGCAAGTGTTCGGCCGCGATGCCGCGCCCGTCGTCGCGGAAGGCGATGCGCACCCACTCGCCGTCGATCCGCTCGGCCGACAGGACCATGCTGCCGCCCGGCCCTTCGAAGGCGTGCAGCAGCGCGTTGTTGACGAAGTTGATCAGCACCTGGCCCAGCGGGCCGGGATAGCTGTCCATCGCGATCCCCTGCGGCACGTCGAGTTCTAGCACGTGGCCGGCCAGGCGCACCTTGTTCATCAGGGTAGCGGCGATTTCCCGGCAGGCGCGCGCCAGGTCGAAGCGGCGGCGCTGGGCGCTGGCCTGGTCGACCGAGACCTGGCGGAAGCTGTTCACCAGCTCCGCCGCCTGGTTCAGGCTGCGCATGATCAGTTCCGAGGCCTCGCGCGCCGAACCGATGTACCCCGACAGTTCCGAGCGCCGCAGCGCCGCCGTGTCGAGCGCCGTGGACAGGTCGAGCGTCTTGTCGTGCAGGGTGCTGGCCATCAGCAGGCTGTTGCCGATCGGGGTGTTGAGTTCGTGGGCGACGCCGGCCACGAGCGAGCCCAGCGAGGCCAGCTTTTCCTGGGCCGCGAGCTGGCCCTGCACGTCCTTCAGCTGGCGGTAGGCCTGGGCATTGTCGAGCGCGACGCCGACATAGGCGGCCAGGGTGCGCAGCATGTCGAGGTGCACGCGCTGGTAGGCGCGCGGCGCGAAGCTCTGCACCGTCAGCGCGCCCAGCACGCGCTGGCCCACCACCACCGGCACATACAGCAGCGACTGCGGAAGCGAATCCGGCAAATGCGGCGGCATCGCGCCCGGCGCGCAAGGCAGCGAGGCCGCCGCGACCTCGAACGGGTCGAGGTCCGGCACATAGCGCGGCACGTCGGCGCCGAGATCGTTGATGAAGATCTCGCGTTCGTGCTCGAAGCACCAGGCGCCCAGCTGGCGCGGGTCGTCGCGTCCGCGCACGTGCGCGGCGCAGCGCTGGCCGCCGATGAAGGCGTAGGGAATGTCGAACAGCGCGCCGGCCGCGCTGTTCCTGGCCACCCCCACCGCGAACACGGGTGCGTCCATCAGCACCAGCACGTGTTCGTGGAGCGTGGCCATGATCGCCTCGGTGTCGAGGTTGGCGGTCAGGCGGCGGCCGATGTCGGACAGCAGCGCGATATTGCGGCGGGCGCTGTCGGCCGCTTCGCCCTGCTCCTCGGCTTCGCGCTTGCGCCGTTCGGCCGCGTCCTTCTGCAGCACCAGTTCGGCGGTCCGCGCATTCACTTCGCGCTCGAGCATGCCCTTCTGCTGGACCAGCGCGCGGATCCGCAGGCGGTAGCCGGCCACCACGGCGGCCGCCGCCAGCGCCAGCGCCAGGCCGCGGAACCACCAGCTTTTCCACCAGGGCGGCGTGACCGTGATGGTGAGCGCCGCCGGCGCCTCGCTCCAGACGCCGTCCTTGTTACTGGCGCGCACGCGAAACACGTAGCTGCCCGGATCGAGGTTGGTGTAGGTCGCGAAGCGCTTGCCGGCATCGGTGTCGACCCAGCCCTGGTCGAAGCCTTCGAGCCGGTAGGAATAGCGGTTGCTGCCGGGCGCCGCGTAATGCAGGCCGGCGAATTCGAGCGAGAACACCGACTCGCGCTGCGACAGCGTGAGCTCGCGGGTGCGCTCGATCGGGGTGGCCGGGCGCAGCGGCTTGTTAAAGACGAGGAAATCGGTGATCGCCACCTGGGGCGGATACGGATTGTCGCGGATCGCATCGGGCATGAAGGAGGTC
>DASVTJ010000347.1:0-3736 GCA_036387635.1 Duganella sp. | reverse complement strand
TTTGCAAATCTTTATCATCTCCGCGACACATAGAAAAGAGGACTGAATGGCGAGTAACAACGTAGCCCAATTTGCCACCGAACTGAAGATGCCTGCAGATTTGCTGCTGACGCAGCTGCGTTCTGCCGGCGTCGAGAAAAGTTCGACGTCAGATCCCTTGTCAAAGGATGATAAGGACAAGCTGCTGAATCACCTGCGCCGTACCCACGGTGCGGGCGAAGGGACTGAAAAGAAAAAGATCACGGTCACCCGCAAGGAAACGAGCGAGATCAAACAGGCGGACGCGTCCGGCAAGTCGCGCACGATCCAGGTCGAAGTGCGCAAGAAGCGCACCTTCGTCCAGCGTGACGACCCGGCACCAAGCGCCGCGCCGGCAGCGCCGGCCGAACCGGTCATCGACGCCGCCGAAATCGCTCGCCGCGAGGAAGAGACGCGCCGTCACGCCGAGCTCGTCGCTCGCCAGGAAGCGGACCTGCGTGAAAAGCAGGAACGCCTGGCCAAGCTCGAAGCCGAGCGTGCCGAACAGGCCAAGGCCGACGAAGAGCAGGCCAAGCGCGATGCCGCCGAAACCGCGAAACGCGATGCCGCCGCCGCCGCTGCCGCCAGTTCGGCTGCCGGCGAGCAGGCCAAGCAGGCCGCCGCCGCCGACGCCAAGCAGAAAGCCGACGAAGCCGCCAAGGCCGCCGCGGAACGCGCTGCCGCCACCGAGCGTGCACGCAAGGCCGTGGCCGACGAAGTGGCCCAGATCAAGCTGATGATGGCCCAGCCACGCCGCGTGATCAAGGCACCGGAACCGGTGCCTGCGCCGGTTGTGGCCAAGCCGGCCGCACCTGCCGGCACGCTGCACAAGCCTGCCGACAAGAAGCCGGCCGACGGTACCGCCGCCAAGCCGGGCGACAAGAAGCCGGGCGACAAGAAGTCGATCAAGTCGGCGAATGTTTCCTCGACCTGGTCGGACGACGCCAAGAAGCGTGGCGCGCCTGGCGGTGCCAAGGGCCGTGGCGCCCCGAGCGCGCCGAGCGGACGCGACGGCTGGCGTGCCGGTGGCCGCAGCGGTGGCCGCCGTTCGCACAGCGACGACCGCGAAACCAACTTCCAGGCGCCGACCGAGGCGATCGTCAAGGACGTCCACGTCCCTGAAACGATCACCGTGGCCGAACTGGCCCACAAGATGTCGGTGAAAGCATCGGAAGTCATCAAGCAGCTGATGAAGCTGGGCCAGATGTGCACCATCAACCAGGTGCTGGACCAGGAAACCGCGATGATCGTGGTGGAAGAGATGGGCCACAAAGCCTTCGCTGCCGCCGAGGACGATCCGGAAGCGATCCTGGCCGACCAGGGCGAGCACGCCGAGTTCGAGTCGACTTCGCGTGCACCGGTCGTGACCGTCATGGGTCACGTCGACCACGGTAAAACCTCGCTGCTGGATTACATCCGCCGTGCGAAGGTGGCTGCGGGCGAAGCCGGCGGCATTACTCAGCACATCGGTGCTTACCACGTGGACACCCCGCGCGGCATGATCACCTTCCTGGATACTCCGGGTCACGAAGCCTTTACGGCAATGCGTGCCCGTGGCGCCAAAGCGACCGACATCGTGATTCTGGTGGTGGCGGCCGACGACGGCGTGATGCCGCAAACGAAGGAAGCGATCGCCCACGCGAAAGCGGCCGGCGTGCCTCTGGTTGTCGCGATCAACAAGATCGACAAACCGGGTGGCAACGTTGACCGTGTGACGCAGGAACTGGTTGCCGAACAAGTGGTGCCGGAAGAATACGGTGGCGAATCGCCATTCGTGCCGGTCTCCGCCAAAACCGGCGCCGGTATCGATGCGTTGCTGGAACAAGTGCTGCTGCAGGCCGAAATTCTGGAACTGAAAGCCCCGATCGACGCGCCAGCGCGCGGTCTGGTGGTCGAGGGCCGTCTGGACAAGGGCAAGGGCCCGGTCGCGACGATCCTGGTGCAGTCCGGTACTTTGAAGCGCGGCGACGTGATTCTGGCCGGTTCCTCGTATGGCCGCGTGCGCGCCATGCTGGACGAGAACGGCAAGCCGATCAACGAAGCCGGTCCGTCGATCCCGGTCGAAATCCAGGGCCTGACCGAAGTGCCGCAAGCCGGTGAAGAAGTCATGGTCATGGCCGACGAGCGTAAAGCCCGTGAGATTGGTCTGTTCCGTCAAGGTAAGTTCCGCGACGTGAAACTGGCCAAGCAGCAAGCCGCGAAGCTGGAAAACATGTTCGACCAGATGGCCGAAGGCGAGGTCAAAAACCTGCCGATGATCATCAAGACCGACGTGCAGGGTTCGCAGGAAGCACTGGTCAGCTCGTTGCAGAAGTTGTCGACGTCGGAAGTGCGGGTACAGGTTGTGCACGCGGCCGTCGGCGGCATCACGGAGTCGGACGTCAATCTGGCGGTGGCCTCGAAAGCGGTCATCATCGGCTTCAACGCCCGTGCCGATGCACAGGCGCGCAAGCTGGCCGAGTCCAACGGTGTGGACATTCGCTACTACAACATCATTTATGATGCGATCGATGAGATCCGTGCGGCGTTGTCGGGCATGCTGGCACCAGAGAAACGCGAAACCGTCATCGGCCAGGTCGAGATCCGCCAGGTTATCCTGGTCTCGAAGGTCGGCGCCGTTGCCGGTTGCCTGGTCACCGATGGCGTGGTCAAACGCGCTTCCTCGGTACGCCTGCTGCGCAACAACATCGTGGTGTGGACCGGCGAGATCGACTCGCTCAAGCGCTTCAAGGACGACGCCAAAGATGTACGCGCCGGTCTGGAGTGCGGCCTGTCGCTGAAGAACTACAACGACATCCAGGTTGGCGACACCCTGGAAGTGTTCGAAGTTCAGGAAATCGCCCGTACGCTGTAATCGTCACGGATAGCAGCAATAGACAGTAGGACCAGGCACAGTGGACGGGGGCAACAGCTCCCGTCCACTTGCCGTTTATGGAAAGCAGTATTGAATCATGGCAAAACACAGTAAAAGCATCCCGCAGCGCGGTCAGCGCGTTGCCGACCAGATCCAGCGCGATCTGTCCGAAATCATCGCCTACGAGTTGAAGGATCCGCGCGTCGGCATGATCACCATCACCGAAGTGCAGGTCACGCTGGACTACGCGCACGCCAAGGTTTTCTTCACCATGCTCAAGGACAGCCCGGAGCAGGTCAAGAACACCGTCGAAGGTTTGTCTGCCGCCGCCGGCTACATGCGCGGCCAGTTGGGCAAGCGTTTGCATATCCACACCTTGCCTGCGCTGCACTTCGTGCACGACACGTCGACGTCGCGCGGCATGGAATTGTCGCTGCTGATCGACCAGGCCAACGCCAGCCGTTCGCTGGACGACGAGCAAGCCAACGCGGCCAAGGCGGACGAGGCCGAAGCCAAGCCGGACGACGCGGATCTGCAGGACAAGAAAGACGGCGCCGAGTAAGCCGTCCGGCTTGACCCTATGAAGCAAAATTATCCTAAAAAAGTCCGCGACCTGGTCGACGGCGTGCTGCTGCTCGACAAGCCGGTCGGCTTTTCGAGCAACGATGCACTGATCAAAGCCAAGCGCGTGCTCAACGCCAAGAAGGCCGGCCACACCGGCACGCTCGACCCGTTCGCCACCGGCTTGCTGCCGCTGTGCTTTGGCGAGGCGACCAAGTTTTCGCAGGACTTGCTGGAAGCGGACAAGACCTACGAAACCACGGTGCACCTGGGCCAGACCACCGACACCGGCGACACCGAGGG
>DASVTJ010000346.1:0-2196 GCA_036387635.1 Duganella sp. | reverse complement strand
CGGCGCTGCCGCACAATTGCAGCAGCGCCGGCGGCGCCATGTCGAGCAACAGCGCTTCGCGCGTCAACGTTTGTGTCAGCCATGCCGGGTCGGCGCCGGATGGTACCGGCAGCACGCGGATCGCGCGCAAGCCTTGATTGTTATTGTCGGCATCGGCACCACTGCCGCCGATCGCGGCCAGCGTCAGCAGATTGTCGTGTAGCAGGCCGAACCAGGCGCCCCGCTTCACGCCGCGCCGCCAGCGGTTCCAGGCGCTGATTAAATGCGGCTCGACGCCGACGACGGCGAGCTTGTGCTCCTGCGCCACCAGCATCAACACGGCCAGCAAGGCGCGCGGCATCGCGGCGGCGAAGAACGGTTCGGTCGCGTTCCAGTCGGCGGCGATCCGCCAGGCCGACGGCGGCTCGCCGTACAGCGCCTGGAAGCGCAGGCCGGCGGCCGCCTCCATGTCGTCCATGCGGGTGGCGCCGGGCGGCGGCGTAACGCGCCAGACACGCGTCAATTCGTCGGCCAGCACGATGGCGACCGGCCAGCCGTCCACCTGCTGTTCGCCCAGCAGCGCGCGCAAGGCATTGGCGATGGCGTCGAATTGGTGCGTGGACGACGGCGCGAACGCATGCTCGCCCAGCACCGTGACGGCGCTGCTTTTTCCATCACCTTTCCCATTACTTTTCCCGCGTCCGCCCCAGCGGCTCACGCGCAGCAGGCTGACCGCGTTGCCGGCCACGCCGATGCGCAGCGATTGTCCGATCGATCTACGCATGCAAAGTCACCCGTTTGATTTCGGCCAGAGTGGTGCCGCCGCGCTTGACCAGTTCCAGCGCCGCCTGGCGCAAGCTGCGCGTGCCGTTTTCATAGGCCGCCTGTTTGATCTGGCGGATCGGCCGCTTGTCGACGATCAGTTCGCGGATCTCGTCGTTCAGCGTCAGGATCTCGGCGATCGAGCGGCGCCCCTTGTAGCCGGTGCCGCGGCAATCGCCGCAGCCGGGGCCTTGCATGAACAGGTAGTCGCCGACGTCGGCGCGCAGCAGGCCGACGCTGGCCAGCTCGTGATCGTCCGGCGTGTACCGTACCGCGCAGTGCGGACAGTTGGTGCGCACCAGCCGCTGCGCCCAGATGCCGTTCAACGCCGACACGAACGCGTACGGATCGATGCCCATGTGGGTAAAGCGGCCGAAAACATCGAACACGTTATTGGCATGAACGGTCGTCAGCACCAGGTGGCCCGTCAGCGCCGACTGCACGGCGATTTCCGCCGTCTCGCGGTCGCGGATTTCGCCCACCATGATCTTGTCCGGGTCGTGGCGCAGGATCGAGCGCAGTCCCTTGGCGAAGGTCAGCCCTTTTTTCTCGTTGACCGGAATTTGCAGGATGCCCGGCAGTTGGTACTCGACCGGGTCCTCGATGGTGATGATCTTTTCGCGGCCGTTGTGGATCTCCGTCAGCGCCGCGTACAAGGTGGTGGTCTTGCCGGAGCCGGTCGGCCCGGTCACCAGCAGCATGCCGTAGGCTTCCTGCGCCAGCACCCGCAACGTCGCCAGCGACGGCGCGTCGAAGCCCAGCGCCTCCAAGGTCAGCGAGCCGTAGGCTTCGATCATGGCGCGTTTGTCGAGGATACGGATCACCGCGTCCTCGCCGTGGATGCTGGGCATGATGGAGACGCGCAGATCGATCTCGCGGCCGTTGGCCTCGACCCGGAAGCTGCCGTCCTGCGGCACCCGGCGCTCGGCGATATCGAGTTCGGCCAGCACCTTCAGGCGCGAGATGATTTGTTCGGCGACGTCGATGCCGTTGACGGCGGTGGCGTGATCGAGCACGCCGTCGACGCGGTATTTGACGGCCAGGCCGCCGGAGGTGCTCTCCAGGTGGATGTCGGAGGCGCCCGCCTTGAGCGCGTCGTACAACGTCGAATTGACCAGCCGCACGGCCGGACTGGCCGCCTCCGACACCGACGCGAACGACAGCACGGCGGCGGTCTTGCCGTCGCGCCGGCCCTCGCTGGCGCCGGGCAGCAGCGTGTCGGTGGCGCGCGCCGATTCCTCCTGCTTGGACAGATAGGCCTGGATGTCGGCCTGCAGCGCCAGGCGCACCGGCAGCGGCGCGTGCGGCGTGGCGCGCGCCTGCGTGCCGAGCCAGGTTTGCAGATCGAGGTCGAACGGATCGGCGATGACGCCGACCACCACGCCATCGAGCCCG
>DASVTJ010000345.1:0-1926 GCA_036387635.1 Duganella sp. | reverse complement strand
GAGGCCGAGCGCGGCGTGCCGCCGGCGCCGCGCCACGAGCTGCTGCGCCTCAAGGACGGGCGCGTGATCGAGCAGCACACGCGCGGGCTGCGGCTGGGCAGCGAGGCGGCGCGCATCTGGTCGTTCCGCGACATCACCGAGCGCACCCATAACGAACGGCGCGAACAGACCCGGCGCCACGTGCTCGAACTGCTGGCCACCGGCGCGCCGCTCAAGACCATCCTCGAGAGCGTGGTGCACGGCGTCGAGGCCGACCACGAGGACATGCTGTGCAGCGTGCTGCTGCTCGACGAGCAGGGCGAGCACCTGCTGGTGGGCGCGGCGCCGAGCCTGCCGGCGTTTTTCAACGCGGCGCTGCACGGCATGGCGATCGCGGCCGGCCACGGCGCCTGCGCCGAGGCGGTGCGCACGGGCAGCCGCGTGGTCGTCGACGATCTGCTTGCAGGGTCGGCTGCGGGCCCGCAGCGCGACCTGGCGTCGCGGGCGCGCCTGGGCGCGTGCTGGGCCGATCCGATCTTCGGCGCCGGCGGCGAAGTGCTCGGCGCCTTCGCCGTGTTCCACCGCGAGGCGCGCGCGCCCAGCATGGCCAACCTCGCGCTCATCGAGCAGGCCGCGCGGCTGGCCGGCATCGCCGTCGAGCAGGCCCAGGCGGCCGAGGCGGTGCGCGCCGGCGAGGCGCGCTTTCGCAGCCTGTACGACCACGCGCCGGTGGCGCTGTGGGAGCAGGACTGGTCCGGCGTGCGCGCGGCGCTGGTCGAGCTGGCGCGCTCCGGCGTCGACGACATGGCGCGCTACCTGGAGGCCAATCCGAGCCAGGTGCGGCGCCTGGCGTCGCTGGTGCGCATCCTCGACGTCAACGCGGCGGCGCTGCAGCAGATCGGCGCGGCGCCCGGGCGCAAGGATGTGTCGGCGATCGGCCTGGCGCAAAACTTCGACGCCGGCGCCATGGCCAATTTCGCGGGCGCGGTCGCGGCGCTGGCGCGCGGCGAGCATTTCTTTTCGTGCGAGGGCGGCTTCGAGCGGCTCGACGGCGTGGCCCGGCTCAACGAGCTGACCTTGATGGTGATGCCGGGCCACGCCGACAGCCTGGACTTCGTCATCGTCTCGACCGTCGACACCACCGAGCGGCGCCGCATGCACGACGAGCTGCGCGTGCTGGCCACCACCGATTTCCTGACCGGGCTGCCGAACCGGCGCGAGTTCATGACCCGGCTGGCCGAGGAGCAGGAGCGGCTGCAGCGCGACATCGGCGCCTGCACGGCGGTGCTGCTGCTGGACCTGGACCATTTCAAGCGCATCAACGATGAATACGGCCACGGCGCCGGCGACGCCGTGCTGCGCCAGCTGAGCGCGTTGCTGCGCCAGGACCAGCGCAAGATCGACATGCGCGGGCGCATCGGCGGCGAGGAGTTCGCCATCCTGCTGCCGGGCGCCACCCTGGGCAAGGCGGCGGTGTTCGCCGACCGGCTGCGCCAGCGCATCGCCGACACGCCGATGCTGCTCGACGACGGCCCGCCCCTGACGGTCACCGTCAGCATCGGCATCGCGGTCATGGGCGGCGCGCAGCCGGGCGGCGACGCGGCGCTGGTGCGCGCCGACCAGGCGCTGTACACGGCCAAGCGCGGCGGGCGCAACCGGGTGGTGCTGGTGGATGTCGACGTTGTCGACGCTGTCGAGGCGGATCGGCCGGGAGTTCAGGTCCCGGCCGCATCCAGTTGAAAGGGGGGCGTAGGGGCGTAGGGCGGGGCGCTTGGCTTTGGCTTAGACCGCGTGTTCCATCGTGGCGCGCAGGCGCTGCTTGCGCCCGCGCGCGGCGAAGTACCAGTACAGGCCGATCGGGATCAGCAGCGGCAGCAGCAGCGGCGAGACGGCCGCCGCCACCAGCAGCGCCGCCAGCACCAGCGCGCCGACCATGACGATGCCCAG
>DASVTJ010000344.1:0-2813 GCA_036387635.1 Duganella sp. | reverse complement strand
CCAGTCGCCGTGGCCGGTCTTGCCCTTGTTGCTCCATTCGCCGGTGTCGTCGAACTTGCCGACCACGCGCGGACGCTGGCCGTCGGGCAGGTTGTACAACTCCTCTTTGAGCGCGTACTCGAGGATCTGGCGCTTTTCCTCCACCACCAGTATCTCGTCGAGGCCCTTGGCGAATTCGTGCACGCCGTCCGCCTCCAGCGGCCAGGTCATGCCGATCTTGTACAGGCGGATGCCGATGTCGGCGGCGGCCTGCTCGTCGATGCCCAGGTCGGCCAGCGCCTGGCGCGTGTCCAGATACGATTTGCCGGCGGTGATGATGCCGATCTTCGGCTTTGGGCTGTCCCAGATGATTTTATTGAGCTTGTTGGCGCGCGCGTAGGCCAGCGCGGCGTACCACTTGTAGCTGTTCATCCGCACTTCCATATCGAGCACGGTGTCGGGCCAGCGGATATTGAGGCCGCCGGCCGGCAATTCGAAGTCGGTCGGCAGCTGGATTTGCACGCGGTCCGGGTCGAAATCGACCACGGCGCCCGACTCGATGATATCGGTCACGCACTTCATCGACACCCACAGGCCGGTGTAGCGGCTCATGGCCCAGGCGTGCAGGCCGTAGTCGATGTACTCCTGCACCGACGACGGATACAGCACCGGGATGCCGCAGGCGTTGAGGATGTGGTCCGACTGGTGGGCGGTGGACGACGACTTGGCCGCGTGGTCGTCGCCGGCCAGTACCAGCACGCCGCCGTGCTTCGCCGAGCCGGCGTTGTTGGCGTGCTTGAAGACGTCGCCACAGCGGTCGACGCCGGGGCCTTTGCCGTACCACATGGAGAAGACGCCGTCGTATTTGGCGTCCTTGAAAAGGTTGGTCTGCTGGGTGCCCCACACCGCAGTGGCGGCCAGGTCTTCGTTCATCCCGGGGTGGAATTTGACGTGGTGGGCGTCGAGGTACTTCTTGGCCTTCATCGCCGTCATGTCGACGCTGGTGACCGGCGAGCCGCGATACCCGGTGATGTAGCCGGCGGTGTTGAGGCCCGCCTTGAGGTCGCGTTCGCGCTGCATCATCGGCAGGCGGATCAGCGCCTGGGTCCCGGTCATGAAGGCGCGGCCGCGCTCCAGCGTCCATTTGTCGTCGAGCGAAATTTCGTCCGAGGGGGTGCCCGGGTCTAGCAGCGAACCCTTGTGAGGTGCGTTCATTAATGTCTCCAATATTCTCTAAAATACTGAACGCGGCGGGGCCGGATAGGCTCCGCCGCGCGATTGCCGGGGCCCGTTCTATGCGGTGCTCCCGGCGGTTTTTGCTGCGGTTTTTATTCTACTTTTACTACTATATGCCTTACGCGGGCGTTTTGCTTGGATCGTTGCTTGTATCCTGCAGCACGCCGCGCTTGATCTGATCGAGTTCGATCGACTCGAACAAGGCGCGGAAGTTACCCTCGCCGAAGCCCTGGTCGCCCTTGCGCTGGATGATCTCGAAGAAGATCGGGCCGATGACGTTTTGCGTGAAGATTTGCAGCAGCAGTTCGCGCTCGGTGTCGTTGCTGTGGCCATCGATTAGGATGCGCAGGCGGCGCAAGTCTTCCAGGCGCTCGCCGTGGCCCGGCAGGCGGCGGTTGACCAATTCGTAATACGTCTCGATGGTGTCCTGGAAGGCGATGCCGGTCGCCTTCATCTGCTCGATCGACGTGTAGATGTCGTCGGTGCCTAGCGCGATGTGCTGGATGCCTTCGCCGTCGTACTCGTTCAGATATTCGGCGATCTGCGACTTGTCGTCCGACGATTCGTTGATCGGGATGCGCACCTTGCCGCATGGGGAAGTCATGGCTTTCGACTTCAAGCCGGTCAGTTTGCCCTCGATGTCGAAGTAGCGCACTTCGCGGAAGTTGAACATCTTCTCGTAGAAGTCCGCCCATTCCTTCATGCGACCGCGATGGACGTTGTTGGTCAGGTGGTCGATATAGGTCAGGCCATTACCCACCGGGTTGGCGTCGACGCCGGGGATGGCGACGAAATCGACGTCGTAGATGCTGATGTCGCCGATGGCGCCCTGCTGTCCGTCGTTTTTACCGCGCCAGCGGTCGACCAGATAGATCAGCGAATCGCCCACGCCCTTGATGGCGGGGATGTTCAACTCCATCGGGCCGGTCTTGTTGTCGAAGCCCCAGGCGCCCAGGTCGAGCGCGCGTTTGTAGGCGGCCGCAGCGTCCTGCACGCGGATCGCGATCGCGCACACGGACGGGCCGTGCTGGCGGGCGAAGCGTTGGGCGAACGAGTCCTGCTCGGCGTTGATGATGAAGTTGATGCCGCCCTGGCGGTACAAGGTCACGTCCTTGTGGCGGTGGCGGGCGATGGCGGTGAAGCCCATGCGTTCGAACAGCGCGCCGAGCGCTTTCGGATCGGGGGCGGCGTATTCGACAAACTCGAAACCGTCGGTCCCCATCGGGTTGTCCCAAGGCTGGAATTGCATGCGTGTCTCCTTATTAGAATAGCGCCAGTATAGACCTGCAACCAGAGCAGAAAATTGCAAACAATTCGCGTTGCAACGCATTTTGCGCAATAATATTGCCTCAACACTGAATATTTGAGGTAATTATGACCAAAATTACACTGGATAAAACCGACCGTAAGATTTTATCCATTTTGCAGGCCGACGGCCGGCTGTCGAACCAGGACGTGGCCGAGATGGTGGCGCTGTCGCCGTCGCCGTGCCTGCGCCGCATCAAGCGGCTCGAGGAAGCGGGCGTGATCCGCCAGTACGTGGCGCTGCTGGACCCGGACAAGATCGGCCTGGGCCTGCTGGCGTATGTGAATGTGCG
>DASVTJ010000343.1:0-4711 GCA_036387635.1 Duganella sp. | reverse complement strand
CTCCACCACCTGCGACCATGACAGCAGGCGCGGTTGCGCCGGCAGGAACGGGAAACAGGCGAAGCCGATCGAGCAGGTCTTCGACAGGCGCACGCCGTCCGGCAGCACGAACTCGCGCTCGGCGACGACGCGGCGCATGCGCTCGGCCACCGCGCGGGCGTCGTCGCGGTGCGTGGCGCGTGCCAGCACCAGGAATTCCTCGCCGCCCCAGCGAATCACGTAGTCCGATTCGCGGAACACCTCGCGCAGGCGCTCCTGCATCTGCACCAGAATCACATCGCCGGCGGCGTGGCCGTAACGGTCGTTGACTTCCTTGAAGTGGTCGATGTCGACCATGAAGAACACCAGATCGTTGGCGGCGTTCGAATCGA
Organism: Duganella sp.; assembly: GCA_036387635.1. Taxonomy (GTDB): domain Bacteria; phylum Pseudomonadota; class Gammaproteobacteria; order Burkholderiales; family Burkholderiaceae_D; genus Rugamonas. Next base: position 4,340 of record DASVTJ010000343.1, on the reverse strand, counting down.
TATCGGCGGGCTCGCGCTGCGGCGTGCGATGTTCACCACGATGTTCGCCATTATCGTAGCCGCGCAAACTCAACGCCACGTCGGCATCGACGTTTTGCAGGAAGAAGCGGCGGTTGCGCAGCCCGGTCAACTGGTCGGTCAGGCTGACCTCCTCCAGCGCCTTGTAAGCGCGTTCGAGCTCCAGGTTTTTCTCCAGCAGCTGCTCCTGGGTCGCGCTCAGCGTCTTCAGCGTGGCCGCCACCTGGCGGTAGGCGCTGGCGTTGTCGAGCGCGATGGCGCCGTAAGCACACAGCGTACGGAAGATCAGCCGTTCCCTTTCGCCATAGGCGCGCGCGTGCAGCGACTGTACCGTCATCGCGCCCAGCACGCGCTCGCCCACGCGCAACGGCGCGAACAGCAGGCTCAATGTCGGCAAGGTGCCCGGTATCAGGTTCGGCGTCAGGTCGGCCTCGCCGAGTTCGATCAGGATCTCGCGCCGCTCGCGCACGCAGCGCGCCGAATTGGCGTGCGGGTCCGACAGCGAGTAGCGCACCTCTGGCAGCGGCTTGGCCGCCTCGACGCCGAAGGCGGTGGTGAGCCACACGCCGTCCGGCTCCAGCAGAAAAACGGAAAAGTGGGTGGCGTCGAGCAGGCCGTGCACGTGGCGGTCCAGCGCCCGGAACACCGCCGCCGCGTCCAGGTGCGCGGTGATCTCCTGGCCGATCGCGCTCAGGTGCGCCAACGTGGCGCTGGTCTGTTGCAGCACTTCGGCGCGCTGCGCCTCGGCCGCCGCCAACTGGCGATGGTGCTCGCCCTCGGTCTGCGCGCGCTCGGTCTGATACTGCACCTGCATGGCGACGGCGCGGTTGCTGGCCTGCTGGCTGTGGGTCTGGTCGCGCGCGGCGCTGGCCTGCAGCGCGATCGCGTAGGCGCGCGCGTGGTCGCCGATTGCCGCGTAGGCGCGCGCGGTGGCGTCGAGCAGCGCGCCGGGCACCGTGTAGCCTTCGATGGTGGCGGCGATTTCCAGCGCCAGCAGCAGGTAGTGCAGCACCGCGTTGGGCGCCATCATCAGTTCCGGCTCGGGCAGCGCGTGGTGGGCGTGGATATCGGCCAGCACGTTGAGCGCGGCGATCTGGCCCGAGGCGTCGCCGTGTTCGCGCGCCAGCGCCAGCGCGCCGCGCACCGCCACCAGCGCCTCCTCCGGCCGGTCCAGGTGCGACAGCGCGTGCGCTTGGCCGCGCCGCGCGCTGCTTTGAAAATCGTTCTGCGCCAGCGCGTCGCCGCGCGCGGCCAGCCGCGTGAAGCTGTCCAGCGCGGCCGCGTGATTGCCCAGATCGAGCGCCAGATCGCCCTGGTATTCCAGCGCCACCGCGTAGGCCCGCGAGCCGGACAGCGGCGACAGCGCGCTCAGCGCCTCGCGCAGCAGCGTTTGCGCCGCTTCGCGCTGCCCCAGCTGGCGCAACGTCTCGGCGGTCTGCATCAGGCACATGCCGATGCTCAGCGGCCAACCGGTCGGGCGCGCCAGGTCGAGGCCGCGCTGCATCCAGTCGAGCGCCGCCTCGTGCGCGTTGAGGCTGGTGAAACCGTTGCCGATATTGGTGGCGATGATGATGGCGCGGCGGATCTGCCCGGTGACCAGGGCCACCTCGAAACTGCGCATCAGGTGGCCGATGGCGCGGCCGTATTCGCTGCGCTGGAAGGCGCAGGTGCCGAAGTAGTCGCTGATCCAGCCGGCGGCGATCGGCGGCACGCCGTCCAGGTCGGTGCCGAAGCGTGCGTTCCACTGCCGCTGCGCGGTTTGCCAGTCGCCGAAGGCGGCGCAGATGCCGGCGGCGGCGTCCATCACATCCACCCGCACCGGGTCGCCGCCGGCGCGGGCGGCGGCGCCGGCCTGGGCCAGCCAATGGTCGCCGCCCGCGCTGTCGCCGCGGTCGTTGGCGATCCAGGCCAGCATCCAGCAGGCGTCGGCGGTCGCGCAGGCGGCGTCGGCCAACGCGCCGGCGGCGGTGGCGGCAGGCGAAACGAATGAATATCCAAGCGACGAACCCAGCGAAGAACCAAGCGAAGCAACGCCAGCGGGGAGCGCGGAGGGCAACGCCAAGGCGGCGGATGGCGCAACGGAAGAATCGACGGAGGGCGCGGCGCGAGAAACCACGGCCGCAGACGAAATGGCATCGTGCGTGGCATCGTGCGTGGCATCGCGCGCGCTGCCGGTCGCGACCTGCTCAAACAGCGCCAGCGCCTGCTCGGCCTGATATTGGGCCGTGTCGAGTTCGCCATCCAACCATGTCGCTTCGGCGGCGATCAACAACAGCCGGCCACGCGCCAGCAAGGCGTCGTCCGGTGCCAGCGCCCCCAGCAGCGGAACGATGTCTGCCGACAGCGAGCGTGCGCGCGCGGGGTCACGCTGGCGCAAATGCCAAGCGAGCACAACAAGGAACGGCAGGCGCGGCGTGCCTATCACATCAGGCAGCGCCGCTTCCCACTGCGCCAGCTCTTCATCAAGAGCAAACATGTCCACCAAGTGACTTCCTTTGACTGTGTGCGGCCCCTACCGGGACACCGCTGGCGTCGTTGCTTAAACGCATTTAAACGCCGTTACGGCATTATTCCACAGTTTTACGGCAGTCCTGCGGTCTTACCCCCTGTGACGAATGTAAAGCATTGTAAGTGCCCCAAAGGAATTACCTTGGTCGACGATGTATTATTATCACCATTGCAAGACCGCCAGCGTCGAAATACGTCGTTCCGGCGCTCCGCGATCCCCGCCACGCCAGGTTACTGCGTTTTGACGGCGGTTTTGCTTGCGGCCAGCGGCTGCACGGCCGTCATATGCTGTTCGATGGTGGGCTGCAACTTGCCGGCGAGCGCTTTGATATCCGGGTCCTTGGCTTTTTTCTGGGCGTCGGTGACCAGTTTATGGGCCACCTTGTGGTCGTTGACGCCGGCGTTGGCCACGTACATCTTGTCGAACTCGGGGCCGCTGAGCGCGTTGAGGCGGTCGGCCATTTTCTTGTGCTTGGCGTCCGGCTCGGTGGGCAAGGTCACGTTCTTGGCCTGCGCCACGGTTTGCACCTCCTGCAAGCCCTTGGTGTGGTCGTCCACCATTTTCTGGGCGAACGACTTCACTTCCGGCGCGCTGGCTTTTTGCAGCGCGATGTTGCCTGCGGCGACCTCGTTGACGTTGGCCTGCGCCAGATCGGTGAGGATGCGCTGATCGCCCTTGCTCAGGTTTTGCGCGGCGGCGCTGCCGGCGGCCAGCAGGCCCACACAGGCTGCGACCAGCAATTTAGTCTTGTTGTTCATGATGTTTCCCCTCCGTGATATTGACGAGGAACCAATTCTACAAACCTTGGAAAAAGGCGGACGCACCTTACGTTTATGCAAGAACGGGGCAAAAAAAGGCGCCGGACCGGCCGGCGCCTGATGTTCCCGTCGCGACGATTACGACGCGTGTTTGCTGATCTCGATCAAACGAGTACGCATACTATCGCTGGCGGCAGGGCCCGGTGCGAACATGTAGTCTTCGTCATTGATGGCCAGGCCGCTGTTGGCGTCGACCAGCACCTGATCGGCCGGCTTGCCGGTTTCACGGCTGACCACCAACAGGCTGGCGCCCTCCGGTGCCAGATGGTCGTTGCCCCAGCCGATGAAAGCCAGCAGCACCGGCTTGAAGTCGCGGCCGGCCTTGGTCAGCAGGTACTCGTAGCGCGGTGGGCGGGCGCTGTACTGGCGCCGCTCCATCAGGCCGCCCTCGACCAGCCCGGCCAGACGGCGGGTCAGCATGTTGGGAGCGATCTTCAGGCTTTTTTCAAACTCGTCGAAACGCGACAGGCCGTAAAAGGCGTCGCGCAGGATCAGGATGCTCCACCATTCGCCAACTTTACCAAGGCTGCGGGCGATCGGGCAAGGCATCTGGCCAAAATCGGTATGTTTCATTTTTAACTCCTAGGTTCCAGTAGTACAGGAAACAACATGGAAAACGTTGCGCGGCAAGCTTTACTTGTCCGCCGGATACGGCGATTGCAGGTCTTCATGGGCGGTGAACCCTGTGACGGTGTAAGTTTTTTTGTTTGTCAATTTTGCCTCCCCTCTTCATCTATGCGGTTAATGTGTGTCGGGCCGGCTATCGCGACCCGGCAGTGGCTGCAGCTTGTGCTGTCGTGGACAATTTCCATCCCTCAACACCTGAGCCAATTATTGATGATCTAAAAAAAGCCTGCTTTTGCTTGCAGTGACTACGGTTTTGGGAGCGTAGAAAACTATTAAAAATTTTTAAAAGATAGGCATAATACGCAACAGGGCGTGACGACTTTATTAACCATGCAAGGCAAACCATGCCGACGGCCAGCGATAGCAGC
>DASVTJ010000342.1:0-2895 GCA_036387635.1 Duganella sp. | reverse complement strand
TTAGCGGTGCTGCTCAGCCACCAGATGGTTTCATCGGCGCGCTGTGCGGTCGCTTCTTCTGCGACGCCGGCTGGCTTCTTGGCAAACAGCGCAGCAAACAGTTGACGTACGGCGTTGGCGACATTGCCTGCGTAGTTAGCGGTGGTGTGGGTGTTGTAAGTAGTCGAGGTCATGAGAAGCTCCGGTTAAATGTTCGTTTGATGCAGTGCAGTATGCGCCGTTTTCAGAAATAAAAAAAATTTTGATTTGTGATACGAGCCATTAGAAAACGATATAACTGCATGTTCTCCCTATGAAACATCGGTTCTGAAGAGCAATTATTTGCGTGTGGTTTTTTCTGCGGCACGGCGATCGGCGCCAGAATGATGATCGCGTGACAACCGCGCGAAGCTTCGGACGCGCAGGTATTCATCAGGCTGATATTGGATATGGACTTTAGTGCGTTACGGCAACGGCCGAGTCGACAGCGGAAGGGGTTTTGCCGGCCCGCTAACCGCGTCGTTCGAGCCAGCGCCCGCCGAACATGGTGCACAGCAGCGAAAGCACGATCAGCGCGATCCCGGCCCATTGCCAGCCCGTGACGACATCGCCGAGCAGCAGCATGCCAGCGCTGATGCCGACCACCGGAACGCCCAGGCTGAACGGCGCGACCCGGTTGACCGGATGCCGCTTCAGCAGGCGGGTCCACATCGCATAGCCGAGGATGGTGGCCATCCAGCCCAGATAGGCGACCGAGGCCCAGGTGGTCCATGGCGCGCCGGTCCACTGCCAGCGCGTGGCCGGATCGTCGAACGCCAGCGACAGGCCGACGAACGGCAGGATCGGCACCAGGCTGCACCAGACCATGAAGCCGACCACGTCGAATTCCGGCGTGGCCTGCTGCGCGCGGCGCACGACAATGTTCGATGCGGCCCACATCGCCGCCGCCATCAACGTCAGCACGAAGCCGCCGGCGGTCGTGCCGCCCGCGTGGCCCGGCTCCACGTAGTTCATGCCGAAGCAGGCCAGCCCGATCGCGGCCAGCAGCAGGCCGCCTTTCAGCGCGCGGCTGGCGCGCTCGTGCAGCAGCACGAAGCCGAACAGGGCGGTGAAGAAGACTTGGGTTTGCAGGATGACCGACGCCAGCGACGCCGACATGCCGACCTTAAGCGACAGGAACAGCAGGCCGAACTGGCCGACGCCCTGGCACAGGCCATAGGCGACGATCCATTTGACGGGGAGTTTGGGCGGCCGCACGATCAGGATCAGCGGCAGCACGGCGAAGATGTAGCGCGCGGCGCCCATCTGGAACGGCGTCAGGTCCTTGAGGCCGATCTTCATCGCGACAAAGTTGGTGCCCCAGATCAGCACCACCGCCAGGGCGGAGGCCAGGTCGCGGCTGCTGAATGGGGTGGAGGGCGAAGTCATCGCCCCATGTTATCAGCCTTACAGCACGTTGCGCACGATGGCTTGGCTGTGGATGATGATTTTTGCCGCATCGGCTTGCAGCAGGCGGATGCGGCGTTGCACCAGCGGCCAGCCCGACCACGGGACTGCGGTCGCATCGGGCGACCCACCGGCAAGGTGGGCCGATGCCGATGCCGATGCCAGTACCGGAGCGGGCGCGGCCGCGTCGGCACTTTGCGCCGCGGTCGGCTGCGCATCGCGGCCCAGCGCCCGCGACAGGATGCCGACCACTTGGTCGTGGCTCTCGCCCAGCATCGCGTTGACCGGCTCAGTCGGCAGCTCGGTGACATGCCGGCGCAGGATCGAGCGCAGCGCCGCCACGTGCGCCACCATCAGGTAGTTCTGCACGATGAACAGGTTGATGTCCTCCACCGCGCGCTGCTTGCTCGATGGCTCGTCGAGCATGCGCACCAGCGCGGAGCTGAGCGCGGCCAGGCTGTCCATCAGCCGTTTGCGCTCGATGCGGTAGGCGAAATCGTCCTTGCCTTTGCCTTGCAGCAGATCGAAGCTGGCCTGCATGTAGCGCAGGTTCACGTCCAGCACCTCGCGGATCAGGCGTGGCAGGCTTTGATATTCCCAGTTCGCCAGCACGAAGCTGAACGCCGTCGCCACCGCCGCGCCGATGAAGGTATCGACCAGGCGCTCCATGATCAGGTCATCGTTGCCCGGCGCGATCAGGTGCATCTGCAGCAGGATCATGATACTGACGGCGATCGCCGCGTAGCGGTAGCGCAGGTAGATAAAGGTCGGCGTGGCCACCGTCGCCAGCACCAGGATGCCGAGGATGGCCGCCGGATGGTTCAGGAAGCGGATGATCAGCGCGGTGATCACGCAGCCGATGATGGTGCCGATGATGCGGTCGCCGCGCCGCTGTTTGGTCATGCTGAAGCTGGGCTTGAGGATGATCACGATGGTCAGCACGATCCAGTAGCTGTGCGCCGCGTACGGCAGCCACGCGGCCACCGCCAGGCCGACCGAGATCGCCATCGCCACCCGTAGCGAGAAGCGGAAGATCGGCGAATCCATGCGCAGGTGCGACAGGATCATGCGCAGCTCGTACTTTTGCTGCGACAGGAACGGTCCCATGTCGGCGTCGACCCAGAACGGCGTGGTGTCGTAGACCTTCTGGCTGGCCCGATGCAGCTCGCCGATCATCTTGATGATGGCGCGGATCTTGTTGCGCTGCGCGCGCAGCACCGCCAGCGCCTCGTGCTGCGGCTTGCCCTCGTCGATCCGGCGCTGGATCGCGGCCAGTTCCGCCTCCACGGCGTCCAGTTCCGGCTCGTAGGTGATCTCCGCATACGAGGCCTTTTTGCGGGTGACGTCGTAGGCCACCGATTCGATATCGCGCGCGGCCTTGTAGGCCAGGTCGTGCAGCGTCTTGAGCACCGGCGAATCGGCCAGGTGCATGCGCAGCTGCGCGTAGTCGGTGTGGGTCGACAGGATCAG